>JACPDI010000039.1 GCA_016184105.1 Acidobacteriota bacterium | reverse complement strand
TTCGCGCTTTTTTCTCGGGGTGACCCCAGCCTGGGGGTCACCCCGAGAAAAAAGCGCGAATTCGGGATCTGACCCCGGGCGCGAGGAGCACAACGGGAGAGCCATGAGCATGAGAAGGACGGGTCGGCGCATGGGAACTCCTCCGTCAGGCCACGAGCGCGGCCCGCTCGTGCCGTACGGCTGGGACCCCGGGTGGGAATCACTCTTTGCGCCCCTAGGCGAGCAGGGGCTCGCACCCGCACGCGTCATCCTCGAGCATACCCACATCTACACGCTGATGACGGAGCGCGGCGAGGCGCTCGCGCGCGTCTCGGGCCGCTTCCGCCACCGCGCGCGTGAGAGACAGGAGTTTCCGGCGGTCGGCGATTGGGTCGCGTACCGGTGGGAGGAAGACGGCCGACGGGCACGGATCCACGGCGTGCTGCCGCGAAGGAGCCGTTTCTCGCGAAAAACCGCTGGACTCACGACCGACGAACAGATCGTCGCCGCCAACATCGACACCGTCTTCATCGTCATGGGCTGCGACGACGACTTCAACCCGCGCCGGCTCGAACGCTACCTGGTGCTGTCGTCGGAGAGCGGCGCAGAGCCCGTGGTGCTGCTGAACAAGGCTGACAAAGTTCCTGACGCCCCGGAAAAGCAGCGGGAGACCGAACGGCTGGCGGCGCGCGGCGCGCCGGTGCACCTCACGAGCGCCAGGACGGGACAGGGTCTGGACGCACTCGAATCCTTCCTTGTGGCCGGCCGGACCATCGCGCTCCTCGGTTCGTCGGGAGTGGGGAAGTCCACGATCATCAACCGGCTGGTCGGCCGCGAGATGCTGAGGACGGCGGAAGTGCGCGAATCGGACAGCCGCGGCCGTCACACCACGCGGCATCGGCAGCTGGTGCTCCTGCCGGGCGGCGCGATGGTGATCGACACGCCAGGAATGCGCGAGCTGCAGCTCTGGGACGCATCGGAAGGTGTCAGCGAGACATTCGAGGACATCGAGGCGCTCGCGCCAGCATGCCGCTTCCGCGACTGTCGCCACCGCGCGGAGCCGGGTTGCGCCGTCAGGGCGGCGGTCGAGCGCGGCGAGCTGCCCGCCGGGCGATTGGCGCATTACCTGAAGTTGCAGGAGGAGAGGAGGGAGTTTGAGAAGAAGGTAAAAGGCAAAAGGCAGAAACGAGACTAACGCTGCACCTTCGGGAACGGCTCGACCTTATGCCGGCCGTCTCCGGCAAGCGCGTGGGCGAAGCGGGTGAACGCGTGGCGCGGGGGCTGTACCGTGTGCGCAGGCCCACGGGTGGTGGCGCCGGCCGCCCTGTTCGATGGCCGCCTCGGCGCCGTGCGCGATCGCGGTCGCACGGGCGGTGTAGTGGGCGTGGTAGCGATGTTGGATGCGGGCGCAACGACCGATCGCACAGGGTCGTCGCTGACCGGCGTCGTGGGCACAGGCCGGAGCGAGACCGGAGCGGGAGGAGGCGGTGGCCCGGCGAAGGCAGACGGTTTCGCATGGCGATCGGCGGGCGCTGTCACGACAACGGCCGCGAGCAGGGTCGCCGCGAGCGCGAAGGGCGCGACGCCGTGCCCCCTTGGCCCACGCAGGGGTACCGGTGGCGATGCTCGTTCGACACGGACCAGGCTGACCTGCTCGGCGGCCCGCTCGCGACGGACAATCGCGGCGACCTTGGCGGCGTCCAGGCCGGCGCGCCCGGCGTACGCTTCCAGGCTTCCAGACGCGTAGGACGGATCCCAGTTGGCGAACACACCCCACTCCAGCTCGCGCAGGAGCGAGAGGGGAATGCCGGTGTCCTCTGAAATCCGCGGAAGGGTCACTCCACCGGCGCGGCGCAGCCGCCGGACGTCGGAAGTGGTTGACTCATCGCCGAGTGGTTTGCAGCCCGACGTCGCCATCAAGTACTCAGCCAGCAGCGCGTCTATCGCGAAAGAGGCGTGCTCCGGGGCGTGCCGGGCGACGGCGCCGCGAAGATCCTGAAGCGACACGAAGGGCGCCAAGTGGCGCGGATCGGTCGCGCGCGCGACCACGTAAAGCAGCCCTGCCGGCGCACGACCACCCGGCCCTTGCCGCAGCAGCGCCTCAAGCAGCCCCCCGATGGCGCCAACCGCGTCCCGCTGCGGCACCACGCGCCCGCGATGCCACCAGAGATGTCCGCCGCGATGCACGGCGAGGTCGGCCAGGGACGGAATGACGAGGCGTGGAGGATCCTTTGCCGCGATCCAACGCTCGAGCCGAGCTGAAACCTGCGACACGACGGCAGCGCTTTGCGCGGCACTGATTGCGACCGCTCCTGCTATCTCGTCCAGGAAGACGCGCGATGGGTGAGCCATCGGGCTGCGTACGATGCCAGAAGTGCGCCAGTCTGCGCACCAGCCGGATCGCGCCGGTCGAAAGCGTCCGGGTGGGCTCCAGGGCTTCGGCGCGACCCATGCATCTGGATCGATCTCGAATCCAGACGATGGTCGAGTTAAGGAGGCACCTATGAAGGTCCGCGAGATCATGACGAGCGACCCCGCGACCGCCACGCCTGACACGAACCTCCGTGACGTGGCGCAGCTGATGGTCGACCACGATTGCGGCGAAATCCCCATCATCGAAGACAAGACGACGAAGAAGCCGATCGGTGTCATCACCGACCGGGACATCGTCGTCCGCACGGTGGCCCTGGGCAAGAACCCGTTGGAGCTGTCAGCCCGTGATGCGCTCACGTCGCCTGCGACGACAGTGACGCCGGAGGCGGATCTCGATGACTGCGCGCACGTCATGGAGCAGGAGAAGATCCGCCGCGTGCCGGTGATTGACGAGCGAGGAGGCGTGATCGGGATGGTCTCCCAGGCGGACATCGTGCGGTCCGCCAGGGATCGGATGGCTGCCGAGCTCGTGCGCGAGGTATCCGAGGAAGGGCAGAAGGTGCGCCGCTAGAGACCGAACGCGAAGCTGAACTGCCACAACCACCCTTTTCGCGCCGGGCGACTCGCCCCGATTCCGCGCAACGCCGCTGTCCGCAAGGAGCGCGAGCTCGAGCGGCAGCGGCCCGTACATCCGCTTTCCACGAGCATTCGGCCGTCAGTACGCGTGGGACGTCCACCGCCAGCGGCGCTGTTCTTGCACCACATCCGCGCATGGCATTCACAGCAGCGGACGCCTTGGTCAGCACGCTTCAGAGCTGGGGCGTGGACACGATCTACGGCCTTCCGGGAGACGGCATCAACGGGATTATGGAAGCGCTCCGCAACGCCTCAGACCGCGTGCGCTTCATCCAGGTGCGCCACGAAGAGTCGGCGGCGTTCATGGCGTGCGCGCACGCGAAGTTCACGGGGACGCTCGGCGTCTGCCTCGCGACGTCGGGACCAGGCGGTCTCCATCTGTTGAACGGGCTCTACGACGCGAAGCTGGACGGGCAGCCGGTCCTGGCCGTTACCGGCATGCCGTACCACGATCTCATCGGCACGCACACGCAGCAGGACGTTCCGCTCGACCGCGTGTTTCAGGACGTCGCGGCGTACAGCGAACGCGTCATGGGACCGGGGCACGTCGAGAATGTGGCCGACCTGGCGTGCCGCATCGCGCTCAGCCGGAGGACGGTGACGCACCTCACGTTTCCCGTGGACTTCCAGCGCGCGGAAGCCGGCAACCGTTCCAAGCGCAACGTGCCCGGCCACACCTCGGATGTGTTCGCCCGCTCGGCGCGCCTGCCTGCGGACGAAGACCTGCGACGCGCCGCCGACATCCTGAACGCCGGAGCGCGGGTCGCAATCCTGGCCGGGCGCGGCGCGCTCGGCGCCGCCGATCAACTGCAGGAGCTTGCGGATCGGCTCGGCGCGCCAATTGCCAAACCGCTGCTGGGCAAAGCGGCGGTGCCTGATGACAGCCCCTACACGACCGGCGCCATCGGCCTGCTCGGCACGAAACCGTCCCAGGAGGCGATGGAGCGGTGCGACACGCTGCTGATGATCGGAACCTCGTTTCCGTACATCGAGTTCCTCCCGAAACCGGGACAGGCGCGCGGGGTGCAGATCGATGTCGACGCCGGGCGAATCGGGCTCCGATATCCCGTGGAGGTCGGGCTCGTCGGCGATTGCCGGCGCACGATTCGCGCCCTGCTGCCGCTACTTCGGCGCCACGACGACCGCGCATTTCTGGCCGCCGCGCAGAACGGCATGCGCGAGTGGCAGGCGCTGATGGACGAGCGCGGCACGAGCCGTGAGACGCCGATGAAGCCGTGGGTGGTCGCGTGGGAACTCGGCCGGCGGCTCCGCGACGACGCGATCGTGTGCGGCGACAGCGGCACCGTGGCCACGTGGTATGCGCGGCATCTTCCCGCCAAGCGAGGCCAGATGTACTCACTCTCCGGGACGCTGGCGTCGATGGCCAACGGCCTGCCGTATGCGATCGCCGCGCAGCTCGCCTATCCCGAGCGCCAGGTCGTCGCGCTCGTGGGGGACGGTGGCTTCACCATGCTGCTCGGGGAGCTGGCGACAGCCGTGAAGTACGCGCTGCCGATCAAGATTGTCGTCATGAAGAACAACACGCTCGGCATGATCAAGTGGGAGCAGATGGTCTTCGAGGGAAACCCCGAGTACGGATGCGAGCTGCAACCGATCGACTTCGCGGCCGTCGCGCGTGGGTTCGGCGCCGGCGCGGTGACGATCACCGACCCGGAGCGCTGCGGCCCCATGCTGGATGAGGCGCTCGCGTCGCCTGGCCCCACGATCATCGAGGCGGTCGTCGACCCCTTCGTGCCCCCCATGCCCCCGCGCGTGACGCTGGAGCAGGCGGCGCACTTCGCGACGTCGCTGCTGAAGGGGGAGCCGAACCGCGAGAAGATCGCCTGGACGGTGGTGGCGGACAGGGTGAGGGAGTTGGTGTAGCGACATAGAGGTTCGATGGGCCCATCGAACTTGCCGGCCGCTGACGTATGATCGCCATGCATGCTCGACCAGGCCCTGCGCGGGGCTGTTCGCGGCGAGGTTCGATTCGACGCCGGCAGCCGCGCGCTCTACGCCACAGACGCCTCCAATTACCGCCAGGTCCCCATCGCGGTCCTCACTCCGCGCGACGCGGAGGATGTCGTCGCCGCGCTCGCGGTCTGCCGCGAGCACGGCGTGCCCGTCCTGCCGCGCGGCGCGGGCACGAGCCTCGCCGGCCAGTGCTGCAACGCCGCGGTCGTCTTCGACTTTTCGCGCTACATGAACCGCATCGTCGAGATCGATCCGGAGCGGCGCATCGCCCGTGTCGAACCGGGTGTCATCCTCGACGTGCTGCGCGCCGCCGCCGAACGGCATCACCTCACGTTTGGACCGGATCCCGCAACCCATAGCCGGTGCACGCTCGGCGGGATGATCGGAAACAACTCCTGCGGCGTGCACTCGATCATGGCCGGTAAGACGGTCGACAACGTCGAGTCGCTCGACGTCATCACCGGCGATGGCGTCCGGATGCACGTCGGCCCGACGAGCGACAGCGACGTGCGTCGCCGGATTGCCGGTGGCGGCCGCGAAGGTGAAATCTATGCCGGCCTCAGCTCGATCCGCGACCGCTTCGCGGACCTGGTGCGGCAGCGGTTTCCCGATATCCCGCGCCGCGTGTCTGGTTTCAATCTCGATGACCTGCTGCCCGAAAAGGGCTTTCACGTGGCGAGGGCGCTCGTCGGCAGCGAGGGGACCTGCGTCACGGTGCTGGAAGCGACGCTTCGCCTCGTCGAGAGCCCGCAGAACCGCGTGCTGCTGGTCGTCGGCTATCCCGACGTGTACGTCGCCGCGGACCACGTGCCGGAAGTCGTCGCGTCGGGGGTCATCGGGCTCGAAGGATTCGACGACGTGCTCGTGTCGAACATGCGGAAGAAGCGGCTGAACCCGCGCGAGCTGGATCTGCTGCCGCGCGGCAGCGGGTGGCTGCTGGCGGAATTCGGCGGCGCGACACCGCATGAAGCGGAAGAAAAGGCCCGTGCGCTGCTCGCGCGGCTGCCTGCACAGGCGTCCGGGCCTGAAGGGCGGCTCTTCCTCTCGCCGGCTTCGCAGCGCGAGATGTGGCGCGTCCGCGAATCCGCGCTTGGTGCGACGTCGTTCGTGCCCGGTGAGCGCCACGCGTGGGAAGGGTGGGAAGATGCCGCGGTCAGGCCGGACATGCTCGGCCAGTACCTGCGCGATTTTCGCGCGCTCCAGACGCGGTACGGGTATCACGGCTCGCTCTACGGGCACTTCGGGCACGGGTGCGTTCACACGCGCACCGACTTCGAGTTGACGACGAGCGACGGCATCGCGAAATACCGCGCCTTCGTCAACGAGGCGGCGGACCTCGTGCTGCGCTACGGCGGGTCGCTCTCCGGCGAACACGGCGATGGGCAGTCGCGCGGCGAGCTGCTGCCGAAGATGTTCGGGCCCGAGCTGATGGGGGCGTTCCGCGAGTTCAAGCGCCTGTGGGATCCCGAGGGACGTATGAACCCCGGCAAGCTGGTGGACGCCTACCGCCTGGATGAGAACCTGAGGCTCGGGGCGGGGTATCGCTCGCCGTCGCTCGAGACCCACTTCCACTATCCCCAGGATGAGGGAGATTTTGCCGAAGCCGCGTTGCGCTGTGTCGGCGTGGGGGAATGCCGGCGGCTGCAGGGTGGCACGATGTGTCCCAGCTACAGGGTGACGCTCGAGGAGAAGCACTCCACGCGCGGGCGTGCGCACCTGCTCTTCGAGATGACCCGCGGAGAGGTCGTGAAAGGAGGCTGGAAGGACGAGCACGTCAAGGACGCGCTCGACCTCTGCCTCGCCTGCAAGGGGTGCAAGGGGGACTGTCCGGTCAGCGTGGATGTTGCGACCTACAAGGCAGAATTCCTGTCGCACTATTACGAGGGGCGGCTTCGCCCGCGCCACGCCTACGCCTTCGGACTGATGTTTCGATGGGCACGGCTCGCCGCGATGGCGCCGCGGCTCGCGAACGTCCTGACGCAGACCCCCGGCCTGCGCACGATTGCCCGCGCGGTGGCCGGCGTCGCCCGCCAGCGCGAGATCCCGAAATTTGCCGGCCAGCCGTTCACCGCCTGGTTCGCCCGCCGCGCCCCGCACGGGGCCCGCCGCACATCGCACGAGGTACGCCGCACATCGCACGTGGCACGTCGCACATCGCACGTGATCCTATTTGCCGACACCTGGAACAACTACTTCCTCCCCGACACCGCCCGTGCCGCGGTCGCCGTGCTCGAAGCCGCCGGATTCACCGTCGAAGTGCCCCGTTCCCACATGTGCTGCGGCCGTCCTCTATACGACTACGGCATGCTCGACACCGCGAAAACGGTCCTCGCCGACATCATGCGGAAGCTGCGCCACGAGCGCCCCGACGTTCCGATCGTCGTCCTTGAACCGAGCTGTGCGGCCGTCTTCCGCGACGAGCTGCTGAACCTGTTTCCGGATGACGAAGAAGCGCGCGCCCTCAGCCGGCGCGTGGTCCTCCTGTCGGAGTTTCTCGCGCAGCACGCCCCCGAATTTCGCCCGCCGCTCGACGCCGACGCGATGGTGCATGGGCACTGCCACCACACGGCGCTGATGCGCATGGACGCTGAGAAGCAGGTGCTCGAAGAGATGGGTGTGCGCCTGCGCGTGCTGGACTCGGGCTGCTGTGGCATGGCGGGCGCGTTCGGGTTCGAGGCCGGGCACTACGATGTGTCAATGAAAGTCGGGGAGCGCGTCCTTCTGCCCGCGGTTCGCGCCGCGGCACCCGCGACGTACGTCGTCGCGGACGGCTTCAGCTGCCGCGAGCAAATCCGGCAGGGGACCGGCCGGCGCGCGCTGCACCTGGCGGATTTGATTGCGCTTGCAATCCCGAAGGAGAGGCGTCCAGACTAGCGCTGGCAACCAGCTTGCTTCGAACTGCGGCCGCGAGGAGGAGTGCATGCCCTACAGGTCCTGGCCGGAAGACCCGGGAGAACGCCGCTGCGTCAATTGCGACCAGCGCCTGGTGGCGCGTGTCGCGTCGCCCGGACTTTCGGAGCCCCAGGCGGCGGGCACGGCGGCCGACACGCTCGATTACGTCTGCCCGGACGACCACGAGCGGTGGATGTACGACTCCCGGTCGAAAGCGTGGCGGCAGGTGTATTGAACGGCGCGCGCCCTGTGCAGCACGAACGCGCTCAGCATCCGAACCGCACGGTCCGCGGTGCGGAAGGTCGGGATCGCCGCCGATTCCAGGACGGCCGCCATCGGATCGTACAGCTCGCCGGCGTCTACGACCGCCACCCACGGCTTCGTCGTCTCGTCACGCAGCCGCGCGAGCCGCGCGGTGACGGAGTCGGCCCGCTGCAGATTTTCCCCGTGTGCGACGCCGGATGGCAGCGTCTGCAGGGCGGCCGTCATCGGCACGCAACCGATGAGGGCGGCGTCGACCGTGTCGTCGGCCAAAAGGGCGCGCGCCGCCGCCTCGTACGTGGCCGCGTCGGCCATCGGCGTGACGTCGAGCGGGTTGTGCACGTCTACGAGCGAGTCGATGCGTGAGGCGGCAAGAATCTCGTGGATGCGCCGCCGGGTCTCGCTGGTGAACGGCGCCAGGAGCAGCGGGCCGAGCGCGTCGGCGAGGGCCACCGACTCGAAGCCGGCGTTCGACAACGCGGCGAGCCGGATCCCGCGTGCCGCGCGATCGCGCAGCAGCGTGAAAAGACGAACCAGGTCGTCGAAATCCTCGAGCGTGTCGGCAACGACCACGCCGGCCTGTTCGCACAGCGCGCGCGTGACGCGGTAGTCACCCGCGATCGACGCGGTGTGGCTCGCGGTCGCGCGCGCGCCTTCGACTGTGCGCCCCGCCCGATACAGCACGACCGTCCGGCCGCTCGCGGTAATCTGGCGGGCTGCTTCCATGAACCGCATGCCGTCCATCGGCTTGAAGCCTTCAACGTAGACGGCGAACAGCTCGAGCGATCGCTCGTCCTTGAGGAACGAGAGATAGTCGCCGACGGTCACGTCCATCTGGTTGCCGACCGTGATGACGTACCTCGGATTCAGCCGCCCCATCCGGCTGGCGCGCGAGATGCCGAAGGCGCCGCTCTGCGAGATGACGGCCACCGGCGAAGCCGGCCCCCGGCTCGCGGGCATCTTGTACTCAGGGATGAACAGCGTGTCGTAGCGGCCCGGCCTCGAGCGCACGCCAAGGCAGTTGCCGCCGTTGACGATCGGGCCCTGCCAATCGGTGGTTCGCGATTCGATGAGCGCCTCGCGCATGCCGCGGACGATGGCCTCCGTCCCGCTCTTTTCGTCCAGCCCCCCGGGAATGACGATGACGCTCTCGGCCTTCTCGTGCGCGACGATGTCGCCCAGCAGCGCCGGCACCTGCGCCGCGTTCACGGCGAGCACGAAAAGATCCACGCGCTCGGGCAGCGACGCGACGTCGGGCACGGCGCGGCAGCCCGCGACAGACGTCACTCCGGGCTTCACCACCGTGATGGCCGCCGGATCGAACCCGTCGCGCAGCAGGTTGTTGAGAATGATGCGTCCTGGATTGAGCTGTTCGGACACGCCCACGAGGGCGGCCGACCGCGGATGGAGGAGCCTTCCGATCTTGTGCAGCGGCCGCGGCGGCGGCGGAGAGGGCCACTCGCGCGAGAGGGTCACGAGGACATCGAGCGCAAACAGGCCTGATGCGGTGACGGCCAGTGGATTGATCTCGAACTCGGCGATCCCCTGCGGCATCACCGCGCGCGCCAGCGCCATGAGCTTTGCTGCGAGTCCGGTAATCTCCGAAAGGCTCGTGCGCGGGGCACGGCCGCGGAAGCCGCGGGTGGCCATCGCGACCGCCGACACGCGATCGAGCATGCCGCCGACGGCGTCAATCGGCAGATGGGGAGAGAAGATCGCCGCATCCCGCCCGCGCTGGAGGCCGTGCGCCAGGAACTCTGTCGTGACCCCACCGGCCCCAATCGTCACGACCGGTCCGAATTCCGGCGTCCAGCGCAGCCCCGCGAGCAGTTCGCCGCCGAGCGCCGCGTCGTGACGGATGAACTCCATCAGCAGAAAGCCGCTGATCGCATGTCCTTTCAGCCGCGTGTCGATGTCGTGGATCGCCGTGGCGATGTCCGCGCGGCAGTTCGGGACGACCGCGATGCCGCCGAGATCGGACTTGTGCAGGATCTGCGGCGAGACGACCTTGATGACCGCCGTATCGCCAGGCACGCCCGTGCGTTCGGAAGCGAGGAGGTCCGCGCTGCTGCGCAGGAAGCGGCAGGCCGGCCGCGCGATCTCCATCGCGTCGAGCAACTCGAGCCCCTCGGTCTCGAGCAGGACATGGCGCCCCTCGCCGCGGGCGTGTTCGATCAGGTCGCGGATGGCTTCGACGTTCATGCGGCCGCCTCCCGGCCCGCGTGGAACGCCTTCATGTTCGTATCCACCACCGCCTGTCCCTTCGACGCGAACCGTGCGGCGATGCAGCGCTCGAGGGTGTCGAGCTTCAGGGGCAGCAGCGCCGACGCCGCGCCGACGAGGGGCATGTTCGCGGCACGCGCCGATCCGGCCTTGCGCGCCAACCGCTCGCCGTCCACGAGGACCGCCCGCGGAAGCGACCGGATCGTCTCGAGCACGCGTTCCAGCTCCGGGTAGTCGTCGATGTTCCGCACCGGCTCGGTCGACGTGACGAGGGCGCCGGAGGGTGAGAGGTAGCGCAGGTAGCGCAGGCGCTCCAGCGGTTCCATGCTGAGAATGAGCGACGCGCACCCGAGCGGCACGAGGTCGCTCGCCACCGGCCTGCCGGCCATGCGGAGGTTCGCGAGCACGGCGCCGCCGCGCTGCGACATGCCGTGCACCTCGGACTGCTTGACCGAGAGCCCCTCCTGCATCGCCGCCGCCGCGATGATCCCGGACAGGGACAGGACCCCCTGGCCGCCGACGCCCGCGAGAATGATGTCGTATTTCATGAGAACGCCGCCTCAGGCGGTCGCGCCGGCCATGGCCAACCTCATGCGCTTCCTGTCGCGCGCGGTCTCGATGCACTCGCGCACGGTGACGATGACGGAAAGCCCCGGGTGATCGATCTCGCGCCGGAGGATCTCCGCGTTGCGCTCCACGGTCTTCGGGTGGGTGTCGAGGATGTGCAGGTGGTCCGGGTCCGCGCCAAGCCCCAGCAACAGGCGCTTCATGCGCGAGGAGGGGATCGCGGACGGTTGCCCGCCGGTCATCGCGACCACTTCGTTGTCGGCGATGACGACCGTCATCGGCGTGTTGGCGGCGATCGCATCGACGAGCGGCGTGATCCCGGAGTGCAGGAACGTGCTGTCGCCGATCACCGCGAGCGCCGGTCGCACGCCGGCATCGGCCAGCCCCTTCGCCATCCCGATGGAGGCGCCCATGCAGACGCAGGAGTCGACCGCCGAATAGGGGGGCAGCGCGCCAAGGGTGTAGCAGCCGATGTCCGAGGTCACCCGCGCGCCAAGGTCCCTGGTGGCCTTCAGGATCGTGTTGAACGTATCGATGTGCGGGCACCCGGCGCACAGCTGCGGCGGCCGCGTCGGCAAGGCGAGCGCCGCGGGAGGGAGGCCGGCGCGAAGCGGGAGCCCCAACGCGACCCGCACGACATCCGGCGTCAGCTCGCCGTCGGGCGGCAGCGCGCCTGTCTGGCGGCCGCGAACCTCCCGGGGCGGCGTCAGCACGCCGCCGAGCGCGCGCTGGACGAAGGGATACCCGTCTTCCAGCACGAGCACCGCGTCCACGTGCGCCACCAGGCGGCGCAGCAGGTCCACCGGCATCGGGTACGCACCGATGTGGAGGTGCGAGGGCAGAAACGGCAGGTCGTCGGCGTTCTCCTCGTAGTAGTTGCGCGCGATGCCGCACGTCACGACGCCGAGCCGGCTGTCCGCGAGCGACAGCGTGTTGCCGTGCCGCGACGTATACGCGCGAAGTTCATGCTGCCGCTCGAGCAGGCCGCGCCACAACTCGCGCGCGTACGAGGGGAGCAGCGTCCAGGCGGCACGGTCCGCGGCGGGGCGGGGCGGGTTTTGGCCGCGCGCCTCGCCGGTGCGCACGACGCCGCGGCTGTGCGCCAGCCGTGTCACCAGCCGGATGACGGCCGGTACGTGAAACCGCTCCGACAGATCGAATGCCTCGCGGGTCATGTCGTAGGCTTCCTGCGCGTTCGCCGGCTCGAGGCAGAGCGTGCGCGCGAAGTCCGCGTAGAACCGCGTGTCCTGCCCGTTCTGCGAGCTGTGCATCCCGGGATCGTCGGCGACGACCACGACGAGGCCGCCACCCAGATCAAGGAGCGCCGAGTTGATGAAGGGGTCGGCCGCGACGTTCAGCCCGACGTGCTTCATCGCCACGAGCGTCCGCCGCCCGGCGAGGGACACGCCCAGCGCCGCCTCGTACGCGGTCTTCTCGTTCGTGGTCCAGGAGGCGAGCGGCCGCCCGTGCCGTTCGGCGTGGCGGATCAGGAACTCGACAATCTCGGTGGATGGGGTGCCCGGGTAGCCGTAGGCCGCGGTCAGCCCCGCGTGCACGGCTCCGAGGGCAACGGCCTCGTCGCCGAGGAGCACGTGTTCGTTCATGTCAGTCGTGAGGAGCAACCTTCATGCTCAGTGCCTGCCGATAGTTCCGGCGCGATTTTCGCGAATCCGCGCGCGCGCCTGCCGGATTCCCGGCATCGATGGCGGCGCTGCCGGCGGGGCGATAGAATCGATGGAGCATGCTGGACCTCAGAAGCGACACCGTGACGCTGCCGACCCCCGAGATGCGCCGCGCGATGGCGGCAGCCGACGTCGGCGACGACGTGTACGGTGAGGATCCGAGCGTCAATGCGCTCGAAGCGCTCGCGGCCGAGCGGATGGGGAAGGAAGCGGCGCTGTTCGTTCCGAGCGGCACGATGGGCAATCTCATCTCCGTGCTCACGCACGCGCGCCGCGGACAGGAAGTCATCCTCGGAGACGAGAGCCACATCTTCATTCACGAAGCGGGCGGCGCGTCGGCACTCGGCGGCGCCATCTTCCACACCGTGAAGACGCAGCCGGACGCCACGCTGGCGCTCGACGATCTGGCGCGCGCCGTCCGCCCGGCGTCGCAGGACGTTCACTACGCCGAGGCCGCGGTGGTGTGCCTCGAGAACACGCACAACCGGCGCGGCGGCGCGGTGCTGCCGCCGGAGTACGTGGCCCGCGCCGGCGCTTTCGCGCGCGAGCGCGGGCTGCCGGTGCACATGGACGGCGCCCGCATCTTCAACGCGTCGGTCGCGCTCGGGCGGCCGGTCACCGACTGGACGCAGCACGTGTCCTCCGTCCAGTTCTGCCTGTCGAAGGGGCTTGCGGCGCCGGCCGGTTCCATCATCGCGTCGGGCCGCGAGTTCATCGCGCGCGCGCGGCGCCTGCGGAAGATGCTGGGCGGCGGCATGCGCCAGGCCGGCATCCTCGCCGCGGCGGGCATCGTCGCGCTGACGCAGATGGTGGATCGCCTCGCCGAGGACCACGCGAACGCGCGCCAGCTCGCCGGCGACCTGGCCGCGTGTCCCGGGATCACCCTCGACCCACCCGTCGTCCAGACGAACATCGTGATCTTCACGGTCCCGGAGGGCGCGCCGGTGGACGCGTTCGTGGCGGCGGCGCGTGCCGAAGGGGTGCTGGTGAGCGGCGTGGGCGGGCCGCGCGTCCGCGCCGTGACACATCACGGGATTTCCGCAGCGGACTGCTCGCGCGCCGCGCAGGCGCTCGGGCGGGCGGTGCAGGCGTGCGTCTAGTGCGCGCCCTCGCCGTTATTCGCGACAACTCGCTCGGCCTGCTCATCGGCGCGGCGGCGGGTCTCGTGTGGGCCAACACGGCGCCGGGCAGCTACGACCATTTTGCGCACGCGCTGCACTTCGTCATCAATGACATCGGCATGGTGTTCTTCTTCGCGCTGGCGGCGAAGGAGATTGTGGAGGCCACGCTTCCCGGCGGCGCGCTGGCCTCGCCGCGCCGCGCGGCGGTGCCGCTGCTGGCCGCGGCCGGCGGCATGGCCGGCCCGGCGCTCATCTACAGCGCGCTGTCGGTGGCTACCGGGAACGACGAGCTGCTGCGCGGCTGGGCCATCCCGTGCGCCACGGATATCGCCTTCAGCTACCTTGTCGCCCGCTGGATTTTCGGCGCCGGGCATCCCGCGATTCCGTTCCTGCTGCTCCTGGCGATTGCAGACGATGCGATGGGGCTCGTGATCCTGGCCGCGTTCTATCCGACAGGGGAGCTGCGGCCGGGCGAGTTCGTGGTGCTCGTCATCATCGGGATGTTGATCGCGTCGGTGCTGAAGCGGCGCAACGTCAGGAGCTTCTGGCCGTACGTGCTCGGTGGAGGGCTCGTGTCCTGGATCGGGTTCCTGCGTGGCGGTCTTCACCCCGCGCTGGCACTCGTGCCGATCATTCCCTTCATCCCGCGCGAGCGCCGCGACCTCGGCATCCTGGCTGAAGCCGAGAAGCACCGCCACGATCCGCTCAACGAGTTCGAGCATTGGTGGCACACGCCGGTGCAGGCCATCCTGTTCTTCTTTGGACTGGTGAACGCGGGGGTCGGGCTGTCGAGCGTCGGGCCGGGCACCTGGTTCGTGCTCATGGGGCTGGTTCTCGGGAAGCCGGCCGGCATCGCGGCGCTGTCCTACGGCGCGGTGTTCGCACGCCTCGGTGAGCTGCGCGGCATCCGGCCCGCCGACATGTTGGTGGTCGGGTTTGCCGCGGCAATCGGTTTCACCGTCGCGTTGTTCTTCGCCACGGCGGCGTTCCCGAATGGCGCCCTGCTGGCGGAAACGAAGATGGGCGCACTCCTCAGTTTCGGATCCGCCGGCGTCGCGATCGCGGCGGCGATGATCCTGCGCGTCGGCCGATTCGCGAGGGCGCGGCCCTCCCCGCTATAATCGCGCACGGCATTCCGTGCCCGGAGCCCCTTCACGCCGCAGCTACATCGACTGGCTGCGCGGCCTGGCCGTGCTGATCATGATCGAGGCGCATACGCTCGACGCGTGGACGCGCGCCGCCGATCGTGGCACGCGCGCGTTCGGCTACGGCGCGATCCTGGGCGGGTTCGCTGCGCCGCTGTTCCTCTTCCTCGCGGGCGTGGCCGTTCCGCTCGCGATGTCCGCCAAACAGCGCAGGGGAGCGGACCTGCACGCGGCCTCGCGCGCCGTGCGGCGGCGCGGCTGGGAAGTGTTCGGCCTCGCGCTGCTGTTTCGCCTGCAGGCGAAGCTGCTCGGCGGCGGGGGATGGCACGGCCTGCTCAAGGTCGACATCCTCAACATCATGGGGCCGGCCATCGCCGCGTCGGCGGCGGTGTTGGGTGCGATCAGCGGGACGCGCGCGCGCGCGATCGTCCTTGGCGCAGCCACGGCGGCGCTGGCGCTTTCGACGCCCGCCGTCCGTGCGGCGTCCTGGCCGGCGCCACTGCCGGATTTCCTCGAGGGGTACTTGCGCCCGCGCCCCGGCCTCACGAACTTCACGTTCTTCCCGTGGGCGGCGTTTCTCACGGGGGGCGCATGCGTCGGCGCCGTGCTCGCGGCGCTTCGCGACGAAGCGGCCGAGCGCAGGGCGAACCTCTCGTTCCTCGCGGTCGGGGCATTGCTCGCGGTGGGCGGCTACGCCGCGTCGTTCCTGCCGTCGCCGTTCCCGTCTTCGTCGTTCTGGACCAGCTCACCGGCGTTCTTCATGCTGCGCGCGGGGCTGCTGCTGCTCGCGCTGCCGCTGGCATTCGCGTGGGGCCGTCGCCCGACCGCGCATCACTGGAGCCCGGTGCAGCAGCTCGGCCGCACGTCGCTCTTCGTGTACTGGATTCACATCGAGATGGCGTACGGATGGCTCTCGCGGCCGTGGCATCGAAATCTGTCACTCACCGGCTGGATGGCGGCCTACGCCGGTTTCGTAATTCTGCTCCTGTTCGTTTCTGTCCTGAAGGATGCCCTCGTGCGCCGCTGGCGTTCGCGCACACACCCAGCGGCGGCCCTCACCGGCGCCTGAAAGGTGTTGCCTCAGCAGTTCTCCGGGGCTATTCTCCAGCGCGCATAAGGCAGAGCTTTCTGCTCTGCTCTTGGAGGGTGGCATGCGAAAAGTGGTAACAGCAGGCGTGATAGCGGCCGCGCTCGCGGCAGCCGTTCACGTTCGAATCGCGGCTCAGGCCGAGACGAAGACGTACGTGCTCAGCGCAGGTCGATGGAGCGCGGCACAGACCGCCGCGGTTGAAGCCGCGGGTGGCACGGTCACCTTCAGCCACGAAGGTGCGGGCGTTGCCGTGGCCACGTCGCTGAACCCGAATTTCCTGGCCGAGGTGGCGGCCGGCGGCCTCGTCGCGCAGGGCGCGGAAGACATGATGGTGGAGTGGGTGGCGCCAACCACGTCGCCTGAAGAGCTGGTCACGCAGTCGGACGAAACATTCGCGAACGCCATGTGGAACACCACGGCGGTCGATGCCCAGGGTGCGTGGAGCGCGGGCTGCACCGGTCAGGGCGTTCGCGTGGCCATCCTCGACGGCGGCCTCCACAACACGCACGTCGATCTGAACGGAAGCGTGGACGTGGCGCGGTCCATCTCCTTCGTGCCTGGGCAGCCGTTCAATGCCGACACCGGAACGTTCTGGCACGGCACCCACGTCGCCGGCATCGTCGCGGCGCGCGACAACGGGATCGGCACGGTCGGCATCGCACCCGGCGCGACGATTGTCGGCGTCAAGGTGCTGCACGGCGGCTCTGGTTCGTTCGCCGCGGTGATCCAGGGCATCCTGTACGCGGCGACGCCGATCGCCGAGGGGGGCGGCGGGGCAGACGTCATCAACATGAGCCTCGGTGCGACGTTCTCGAAGCAGGGGGGAGCGGGGCCGCTCATCGGTGCGCTCGCCAAGGCCGTGAACTACGCCGACCGTACCGGCGTTCTCGTCGTCAGCGCCGCGGCGAACAACGCTCTCGACCTCGATCACAGCGGCCCGTACACCACGGTGCCGGCCGAGTCGGGCAGCGGCATCGCTGTTTCGGCGACCGGGCCCGTGGGCTTCGCGCTCGGCGCGACGAACTTCCGGCGTCCGGCGTCCTACACCAACTACGGCAACTCGGTCGTGTGGGTGGCGGGTCCGGGTGGCGACTTCGTGCTGCCGGGCAATGCCGTCTGCACCCTCCCGCGCGTGCCGTCCGGAACGATCACGACGAGCTGCTGGGTGTTCGACTTGGTGCTCTCGACCTCGCGCGGCAGCGGTGCGAGCATCTCGAGCTACAGCTGGGCAGCCGGCACGAGCATGGCCGCGCCGGCCGTGTCGGCGGTAGCGGCGCTGGCCAGGCAGTCGCACCCGGGAATCTCCCTCGGCGCGCTGAAGGCTCTCCTGGCGGCAAGCGCGGATGACGAGGGGAAGATCGGCAACGATCCGTATTACGGCAAGGGGTTCGTGAACGCGCGCCGCGCGTGCACGCAGTAGCCAGCTGAAACAACGGCGGCCGGATCGCAGCATCCGGCCGCCGTTGCGCTCTCGACTCTTCCAGTGTTCGTCGCTCGCTGAGCACGACCAACGCGGCAAAGAGTCTCATCAGCCGCACTCACCACGTGAAGCGCAACGTCAAGCGCTGGCGCGCCGGGCAGATTGTGGTACGCTGCCCGCGACCCCGGCACGTGCTCGAAGCGGCTGACGATCCCGTCGCAAGGAAGTCGAAGCCTGCGTGTTCAAGGCGCCCCCACCATTATCTGCAGCTTTGGCGCCTCGCAGCCTGATCCGCAGTTCCTGCCCGGAACCAAAGAGCGATCGCGGGAGTTTAGCCAGATTCTGTCCCCGTCCGACGTATTGCCTAGCCCAACACCGCCCTGACCTTACGCGCGAGGGCGTCTGGAGTGAACGGCTTTTGAAGAAACGGTGTATCCGCATCCAACACACCGTGGTGGACAATCGCATTCTCCGTGTAACCCGACATGTACATCACGCGCATCCTCGGGCGACTCGTGACCATCTGACTTGCAAGAGACCGGCCGCTCATCTCGGGCAACACGACATCCGTCATCAAGAGATCTATCGGTTCGTTGTACTGTTCTCCGAGGGCGAGGGCCTCAACCGGTGTTGCCGCCACAAGGACGCGATACCCGTACCGCTCCAATACCTTCCGTACGAGTTCGCGCACACCCGGTTCATCTTCAACGACCAGGATGGTTTCTGACCCTGTCAAGATGTCTGGCGCTGGCAAACTCGTCGGCTGATCCACCGTTTCTTCCACGCGCGGCAGGTAAACCTTGAACGTTGATCCGTGCCCGGGTTCGCTGTACACCCAGATATTTCCGCCGCTCTGCTTCACAATGCCGTAGACGGTCGAGAGGCCAAGCCCCGTGCCGCGTCCGCGCGGTTTCGTCGTAAAGAACGGCTCAAAAATGCGCGCTTGCGTCTCCGCATGCATGCCTACACCGGTGTCACTGACGCTCAACATGACGTAACGTCCGGGCCTGACGCTGACGTGACGACGAGCATACGATTCATCCAAGTCAGCCGTTGTCACTTCCAAGAGAAGGGAGCCGCCCTGGGGCATCGCGTCGCGTGCGTTCAGCGCAAGATTCAGAATGACCTGCTCGACTTGACCTGGATCCGCTTTGACACGCGCGGCCTCATCGCTTGTGTGAAAGACGACATCAAGGTCCTCACCAATCAAACGTCTGATCATCGGCTCGATGCCGCGAAGCGAGTCTCGGAGATCAAGGACCCGGGGTTCGAGAATTTGACGCCGGCCAAACGCGAGAAGTTGTCGAGTGAGCGCTGCGGCCCGTTCGGAGGCATGCCGAATCTCCGCGATGTCATTCTGGTGCCGGCTGTCCGACCCGAGTTCACTGGCCAGCAATTCGCAGTAACCTTGAATTGCGGTCAGCAAGTTGTTGAAATCGTGCGCGACGCCGCCGGCTAGCTGCCCGATCGATTCGACCTTTTGAGCCTGGCGGAACTGCTCCTCCAACATGTGGCGTTCGGTCACATCCAGCCCGATTCCCGCCGAGCGGACTGGCATGCCGGCATCGTCGTAGAACGTTTTGCCCATTTCGCTGATCCAGTGTGTGGTGCCGTCCGGCCACTGGGTGCGATACAAGACATTCGAGTCGGTATGGTGACGGGTCGCCTCGTCGATCGCCTTGGCCACGTCCGCACGATCGTCGGGGTGGATGCGGTCGAGGAATGCTTCGAATGTGCCGCCGAACGTTCCCGGCGCCATTCCGTGCAGGGCTTCGAGCATCTCCGACCAGCGCACCGCTCCTGTTCGCAAGTCGGCCTCCCACACTCCCACGCTCGCGGCATTCAGCGCGAACCGCGTGCGTTCTTCCGACTCCCTGAGGGCCGCTTCCGCCCTATATTTGTCGGCCTCCAGGCGCCGTTCGTCCATCACCCGCTGCACTGCCGGGCCGAGCCGTGCGAGGCGATCTTTCAACAAGTAATCAGCGGCGCCGCTCTGAAGCACCTGAACGGCCCTCTCCTCGCCGATACTCCCGGATACGACAATCAGGGGCACTCGAACATCGTGCGCTTTGAGCAAGTCAAGGGCTCTGGATGCGCCGAACGCAGGCATATTGAAGTCCGCAAGAATCACATCAAGCTGGGGGTTGAGTGCCGCGATGAAGTCTGCCTCGTTCTCGACACGATCCCACGCCGGCTTGAAACCTGCCTGTTCCAAGTGACGCACGACGAGCACTGCGTCCGAATCGTTGTCCTCGAGGATCAACACGCGCAGAGGCTGCGATTCCGTCATCGCTGGCTGCTCAAGCCCCTGTCAGTCATGGTACCCGTCGGCGGCGGCTCGTTGACCACCAGCCAGTACAGGCCGAGCTGCTGCGCGGCTTCCAGGAATTGCGCAAAATCCACGGGCTTCCGGACGAAGCTGTTCGCACCCAGGTCGTAACTACGAAGCACATCTCCTTCTTCATTGCTCGATGTAAGGACGACGACCGGGAGTCGTCGTGTTCGTTCGTCGCCGCGCAGCCCGGCGTGAGCCCCTGTGGCGAACAGGTATTCGGGCGCTTCTGCTCCGTCCCGGGCGACCACGATGTCCTTGATCACTTTGCTCCGCTCGAACGCGCGGAGTGTGAGCTCGACATCGTCAGGGTTGTCCTCGACAAGGAGAATGATCCGGCTGCGACTCACAACGTACCTTCCGATCGCACCGGGGGAATCGTGAAATAGATGGCCGCACCGCCTCCCACCGCGCCTTGCGCCCACACCCGGCCACCATGTCGATCAACGACGCGGTGAACCGTGGCCAGTCCGATGCCGGTGCCCGGAAACTCGGTCGCTGAATGCAGCCGCTGAAACGGCCGGAAGAGCTTCTCGACATACGCCATGTCAAAACCCGCCCCATTGTCCCGAACCACAAACGCGGGACCGTTGGCGGTGCGCTCGCTGAGAAGCTGCACCCGCGGCTGTGGCACGTTGGCCGTGAACTTCCACGCGTTTCCCAGCAGATTCTCCAATACGACCCGCATCAAGCCGTTGTCGACATCGGCCAGCAGCGCGTCCTGGATCTCGATCTCGACCCGGCGCTCCGGCTCTCTCTTTCGGAGCTCGGACACAACGGCCCTCGCAATTTCAGAAATGTTCGTGCGGCTGCGGTGGATCGCGGCTCGACCGACGCGTGACAATTCGAGGAGATCGTCGATGAGCTCCCCCATGCGCTGAGCCGCCGACCGAACGCGCTGCAGATAATCTCGGCTCTTGGAATTCAACGTGTGTGCACAATCCTCGAGCAACGCCTGGCTGAAGCCATCAATACTGCGCAGCGGGGCTCGCAGGTCGTGCGACACCGAATAACTGAAGGCCTCGAGCTCGCGATTCTTTCGTTCCAACTGTTCGACGAGGATCGCCCGCGTCGCCGCCAGTTCGCGGGCGGCTCTTGCTTCCGCCGCCTCGAGCTCGGTGCGGAGCAGTTCCTCGCGAATGCGGCGGTTCTCGTCCTCGAACTGCTTCCGCCGGATCTGCGCACGAACTCTGGCTTTCAGCACCTCGAACTCGCTCGACTTCGATATATAGTCGTCCGCACCCGCACTCAGGCCCTCGATCATAGCTTGGCGATCCTCGAGCGCTGTCAGCATGATGAGCGGCACGTCCCGGACGCTTGGGGCCGCCTTGATACGGTGACAGGTCTCCTGGCCTGTCAGGCCTGGCATTACCAGATCGAGCAGAATGCAGTCGACCGTCTGCACGGCGAGCAGCTCGATGGCCTCCTCGCCGGACGGGGCGGAAATGACATCGTATCCCTCCTCCCGCAATGATTCGCCGAGCTCCTCCAGATATGTGGGGCTGTCATCCACCGCCAGGATTCTCTTCGTGGCCAGCAGACTCCGGGTTTCGTCGGCGCGCGCTCGAGCACCTGCTCGTCGCAAGACGGCTGCGAGTCTCGCGAGGATGACATCGAAGGAATCTTCCTTTCGCACAAAGCTGTCCGCCCCGGCATCGAGCGCACGAAGCTCGGTGTTCATGTCCTCAGACGCGGTGAGGAGCAGACACGGCACGTCGCGCAACGCCGCGTCGAGTCGCAACCGCCGAATCACCGTCGCACCATCGATGCCTGGAAGCACCCCGTCAACCAGGATGGCCGCCGGTCTCTGTGATGCGGCCAATCGCAAGCCTTCCTCGCCTGTTGCCGCCATGGCGACGGCGTAATCCGCCGCTTCCAGTGCCAGGCGCAGCTCTTCCCGGAACGTGGGGCTGTCGTCAATGACCAGGACTGTCATCGCGCTCGTGGTGGATCGGCGACGCTCCTGGAGCAGCTCCTGTGTTTTGGCGACCACGTAGCCGGAGTCATACGGCTTCCCCACGTACTCGTCGGCTCCGGTCTGAAGACCTCGAATGCGGTCTCTGATCTCGGCTTCGGTGGAGAGCATGACCACCACCGCGTTGGACGACTGCGAGGCACGAATCTCTTTGAGCAACTGGATGCCATCGCCGTCGGGAAGGAGAATATCGAGAATCACGACGTCAGGGCTGGCTTGTGCGAAGGCATCCCGCGCCTCTGCTAGCGTGGAACAGAGGCGCGTCTCGAACCCGGCGTCGTTAAACGCGTCGGCGAGGTCCATGCGCACGGTCAGGCTGTCGTCAACGATCAAGGCCGTCTTGTTCATGCGCGGTATGCCTCCCGTGGGTGGCCCGCGATGGCGGCCAGGGCCGGGCCGATCTCTCCCAGCGGCAGGATGGACTCGGCAGCGCCGAGGATCGCAGCCTCCCGAGGCATGCCGTAGACGATGGATGTTGCCTCGTCCTGAGCGATGGTGAACCCTCCAGCCCGGCGAACTTCAAGGAGACCCGCGGCGCCGTCACGGCCCATTCCCGTCAGGAGGCAGGCCACTGCCGCCGGGCCATATTCTCGGGCGATCGATTCAAACAGCACATCCACGGACGGTCGGCACGAGTGGCGCTCCTCATCGGCCGTGAGACGGACGCGCCCGCCGCGCACGACCAGGTGAAACTCGGGCGGCGCCATGATCACCTCTCCCGCTCTGTCGCGAATTACATCGCCGTCGCATGCGTAGGAGACACGATGCGGCGCCTGGCCGTCCAGCCAGTCCGCGAACGCGGTACCAAACGGCTCGGCGATATGAAGCACCAGCAGCAGCGGTAGCGGAAATGAGGCGGGCAGCGCCCGCAGAATCTCGACAACGGCACCGGGCCCCCCGGTCGACGCGCCGACCGCAACGACCTGGCGACGCTGTCGGGCGCTTGATACGAGTTCTTCGGATGACGGTGCCTGCGTTCGCCCGAACGCACCCAGCCGCGCCCGGGGGTGCGTGATCACCCGCACGCGCGAAATCAGTTTGACGGTGGCGATGAACCTTCGCTCCCACGCCTCGTCAGTCTCGTCTCCCTGGGGTTTCTCCAAGACCTCCAGGGCACCGGCCGCCAGCGCCTCGTACGTCTTGAACAACTCGCCACGATTCGTGGACGAAGAGACGATGAGAATAGGCGTGGGGCAGTGCGCCATGATGTATTCGGTGGCTCCAAGACCCGTCATGACCGGCAGCATCATGTCCATCGTGACCACATCGGGGCGCAGCGTCTGACACAGCTCGATGGCGCGTTTGCCGTCACTGGCCTCACCCACCACCTCAAGATCCCGATCGGTTGCGAGAACCTCGCACAGATATCTGCGCACCGTCACAGAGTCTTCGACGACGAGAACCCGAATGCCAGCCATCACCCCACGAGCTCCCGAATGCGTTCAAGAAGGAGGCCCTGGTCGAATTCGCTCTTCGCGATGTACGCGTGTGCCCCCACGTGCTGGCCGCGCCGCCGATCCTCGGGAGAGCTCCGCGACGTCACAAGGATCGAGGGAATGTCGCGGAGCGCCGGTTCAGCCCGAGCGCGTTCGATGAACGTGAATCCGTCCATACCAGGCATCTCGACGTCGACGAGGAACAAGGCGTAGCGGGCCTCACGGGCCTTTTCTAAGGCTTCCTCTCCTGATATCGCGAGATCGACGACGTAGCCAGCGGATTCCAAGATGCTCTGTTCCAACATCCGTGTGGTCAGCGAATCGTCGATCACGAGGATGGACGGGCGTGCGGACAACGGTTCGTCCCTGGTAGCGAGCGAACGCTCGACCGCGGCGACGAGGGCATCAGGATCGAGTACGAGTTGTGGGACGCCCTCTTCGTCCAGGGAGGCCCCAGCCACATACTCGGCGGCCGGAGCGAGGTCGGGAAGCGGTCGCAAGACGACCGTCGTCGTCCCGAGCACGCGGTCGACGCTGAACGCCGCAGTGGTCGTGCGTCCCTGGACGACGACGATTGATGCAGGGCCGCTCGCACGAACAGGAGGAGAATCCGGGACAAGGGCACCCGCCAGCGTCCCGAGTGGGAGGCTCAGGTCGTTGTACAGCACGGACTGGCCCTGCGCCGTTCGCACGATCGCCTCGGGCGATACACGGAGGCTGCCGCGCACGGCGTCCAGTGGCAGGAGTGCCGTCACGCCGCGCGACTCGACGCGCAGCGCTGGAAGAGAGGCGAGCGTGAACGGCGCTGAGATTTCGATCGTCGTTCCTTGGCCTGCCTCCGTGTGCACGCTCACGTCGCCACCCAGACGCTCACCGGCCTCCCGCACCGGACACATCGGTCACGGTCCCTGATGTGCTGATGCCCCCTTTGAGCAGGAGGCCGAGCAGTTCCTGAGGTCCGAATGCTTCCGCCTGAGTGGAAAGCAAGCCTTTCCGACGTGCCAGCCGACGGACCTCTTCGAGATCCACGCCACGCCCATCGTCCTGGCACACAAACACGACTCGGTTTCCGCGACGGGTGACGTGCACCGTGACGCGACCGTCGGGGCTCTTGCCAGCGGCCAACCGGTCCCCCTGGGGCTCGATGCCGTGGGCAACGGCGTTGCGCACCGCCTGCAGGAGCGCCCCGTGAGCCACACCCAGCATCTGGACGTCCAGGCGCACGTCGCCGCCGCGTCCCTCAAAGACGACCCGCTTCCCCAGCGCTTGCGCGGTATCGCGAGCGGTCCGCTCCAGCAGGGTGAACACCGCACTCGCCGGCACGAGCCGTAGCCGCTCCGCTGCACTGCGAGCCTCCCGAAACTCACGACCGATGGAATCGACCCGGTGCGCGAAATCTCGCTCCAGCGTTCCGAGCGTCGTTCGGAGATCTTCGGCCAGCGACCGGGCTCGCTGACCCGCGCCGCGCTCGCTTGACCGGCCCAGATCCTGTTCCGCCGGCGAGTCGAGATGGTCGAGCACCAAGTCAGCGAGATGGCTGGTTCGTTCCACGCGTTTCAGCAGCGGATGCAGAGAGGCGAGCTGCCCGTGGGCCTCCGCCATGGTATTCAACAGCACGTCCATCTCGTCAACGTCTGGCCGG
>JACPDI010000038.1 GCA_016184105.1 Acidobacteriota bacterium | reverse complement strand
GTTCCTCGAACAGTCGAAAGCGCGCCTGCTGCCTGAGGTCGAGCACCTCGTCGAGCGCGCTGTACGCACGGCGCAAGTCGGCGGCGTTCTTCTCGTCGTGCTCGCGCAGCGCCCGCAGCCGTTCGCGCAGCACACTGTCGCCCACGCCGGCGCCGGCTGCCTGCCCCAATTCGCGCAGCAGCTTCAGCCTCGCCTGGTGATTGCGATGCCTGGCGTCCTGCAGCGCCTTCATGCGGGCCACGAACTGCCCATACTGGGTTTCGCCGAGCTGGAGCGCGTCCTGCGCTTGTACGAGCGCGTACGCGTCGAACAACCGCTGGATCTCGGCCGGTGCGAGACGGCCTACCGGGACATCGCGCTCCTGCGCTTCTGCGGCAGCCATGCCAACGCAGCACAGAAACGCACATACCAGGGGACCACGCATCATCATCCTCGAGACTTCAAGCGGTCGATCTCTGTTTCGAGCAACCGTACGAGTTCCTTCTGCTGATCGCCGGAGAGCTGGTGCAACGCGTATTCCGCGGCTCCGGGGGCGATGGTAAATCCTGCCTCCCCGGCCTCATCCCACTCCATCTCTTCGGCCAGATCGGCGAGGAGACGCCACTCCTCCACATGCGACGGTGCGACGTGCGGCTCTGCCACGTGCGGCGGTGCGACGGTGCGGCGTGCGACGTGCGGCGACGGGCCCGGCTGGCCGATCCAGAGACCGGCCACGAGCGCCAGCGCCGCGGCCGAGCCGAGCGGCGCCCACATCCACCACGGCCAGGAGCCTCGACGGCCGCGTGCGCGTTCGGCGCCGACCGCTCCGCGCACCCGCGCCGAAAAATGATCCCAGAACAGCGGCGACGGCTCCGGCGCGTCCACGGCGCGCACGCCGGCGAGCATCGACGCCGCACGCTCGACCTCCTCGCGGCACTGCGCGCACGCGCGCGCATGCGACGCGCGCCCCGCGCTGAGCGCGCCGTCAAGCGCATCGACGATCTCCGCCGGCGTGAGATGAGTCATGGCTGCAGCAGGGTCCGAAGCCTGTTCAGGGCGTGAAACAGATTGGCCTTGCACGCGCCGACAGAACTGCCGAGGACCTGCGCGATCTCCTCGTGCGAAAGCTCCTGGTACACGCGAAGCACGAGCGTGGCCCGTTGCCGGGCCGGCAGCCGCGCGATGGCCGACCGCACCTGGCGCGCGCGTTCGCGGCGCAGCATCGCGTCATCTGCCGCTTCCGCGCGCGTGTCGGCGCGCTCCACGGCATCGAGCGGCTCCATCTGCTCGAGCCGGGGGGCCCTCGAGGCCAGCCGGTTGAGCGCCGTGTTCACGGCTATGCGATAGAGCCACGTCCGGAGGGAGGCTTCCCCTTTGAACCGGCCCAGCCCGCGGTACGCCCGCAAAAACACGTCCTGCGCGAGGTCCGCGGCGTCCTCGTGCCGGCCGGCGTATCGATAACAGAGCTGGTAGACGCCCCGCCGGTGGCGCTCGACGATGAGGTCGAACGCCTCCGGGGACCCGTTGTGCACCAGGGCGACGAGCTCCGTGTCGCTCGCCGCCTCCGGCGGCCGACGGGGATTCCCGGCCTCGTCAGGCGAGGACACCGTCAGCGTCCACTGCGGTACGACCCACCCGCGATTGTCCATTCCGTAGGCGCGCGACATGTGTGTGCAAGCGTCCACCTGATTAGACTGGTTCGCCCGCCCGGGCGTTACATCGAGCGAAAAATGGCGCCAACGAATTTACTTTCGCTTTTCTTTTGCGTATAATCCCGGCGACCAAGGAGGCTCCTGGTGCTCCCTTTGACCAAGCGGCAACGCGAAGTCCTCGACTACCTGAACGACTTCATCCAGCAGCACGGCTACGCGCCCAGCCTCGAGGAGATCGGACGGCGCTTCGGGCTTTCCTCGCTCGCCACGGTGCACAAGCACCTCACCAACCTCCAGGACAAAGGGTTCATCAAGCGGGCGTGGAACCGCAGCCGATCGGTCGAGCTGACGCAGACGCGCACGGGCGGGCGGGCGGTCGAACTCCCGATGCTCGGCTACGTCGCGGCGGGCGCCCCGATTGAGGCCGTTGCCGGCACCGAGACGATTGCCGTGCCGGAAGACCTCGTCGGGCGCCGTGACACCTACGTGCTCCGCGTCCGCGGCGACTCGATGATCGACGAGCAGATCCGCGACGGCGATTTCGTCATCGTCGAAGATCGCCGCACGGCGGAGAACGGCGAGATGGTCATCGCGCTGCTGGGCGGCGCGGACGTGACGCTGAAGAAGTTCTACCGCGACGGAGCGCGCGTGCGGCTGCAACCGGCCAACCCGGCGATGCAGCCGATCCTGGTGGACGCGGGCCAGGTGCAGATCCAGGGCGTGGTCGTCGGGGTTATGAGAAAGTATTAGTCCGGCACGAGCCGGATGACACCATGACTGAGGAACGCAAGCAGATCAATTTCACCATCGCGCCTGAAGAGGGTGACGACAGCCCGCGAATCTACGCGAACTTCTGCGCGATTGCCCACACGCCGTTCGATTTCACGCTGACGTTCTGCGAGGTCCTGCCGCTCTCGGAGAAGGACATCCGCCAGGCGGAGACCGACAACGTCGTGCGCGCACCGGTGCGCGCGCGCATCGTGCTGCCGCTGCAGCTGATGCCGACGCTCGTGAACGCGCTGCAGGAGCACATGCGGGTGTATTCTGAGTCGGCAAATTCCGGATGGCCAAAAGGCCCCGTCCACTAACCCGTTCACCCAGAGCCCGAGCCGTTCCGCCGAAGCCAGCCGAGGTGACGAAACGCGTCGTCTCGAGGCTCGATGGTCAACATCCGAACGCGGACACCGAGCTGCGATACGGCAACGCGTTCGAGCTGCTCGTGGCCACCATCCTGTCGGCGCAGAGCACGGACGCTCGCGTGAACCTGGTCACGCCGGCGCTGTTCACGCGCTATCCGGACGCGGCGGCGCTGGCGCAGGCCTCTCCCGAGGAGCTCGAGCCGCAGATCGTCTCCACCGGCTTTTTCCGCATGAAGGCGCGGGCGCTCGTCGGGATGGCGCGGGCGCTGGCGGAACGCCACGGGGGCCGGGTGCCGCCGCGGATGGAGGATCTCGTGGAGCTGCCGGGCGTCGGCCGAAAGACCGCGAACGTGGTCCTGGGCCACGCGCTCGGCGTCCCCGGCCTCCCGGTCGACCGTCACGTCCTGAGGGTCGCCAATCGCGTCGGCATCGCACGGTCCGACGACCCCGGGATCGTCGAGCGGCAGCTCTGCGCGGCGGTGCCGCGCCGGTTGTGGACGAAGACATCCGACCTCCTGATCCTGCACGGCCGGCGCATCTGCCGGCCGCGGCCGCTTTGCGATCGGTGCTCGGTGCGCAACGACTGCGACTTCTACCGGAAGCTGTTCCATGCATCGCCGCGAGTTCGAAAAGCTCGTTGAAGCGGCGCTCGCGACCATCCCGCAGAATTTCAGGGACGCGATCGCGAACATGGCCATCGTGGTCGAGGACGAACCCTCGCGGGAGCTGCTCGACGAGATGGACATGGCGGGGGACGAAACGCTCCTTGGCCTTTATCAGGGCACCCCGCTCCCGGAGAGCGCATCGAGCCACGGCAACACGCTGCCCGATGTCGTCACCCTGTTCCAGGGACCGATCGAAGACGAAGCGGATGGAGACCCGGAACAGATCGTCTTCGAGATCGGCGAGACGCTGATCCACGAGCTGGGGCACTACTTCGGGTTGAGCGAAGACGAGATCGAAGAGATCGAAGAACGCTACTGGCGCGGTGAAGGGTGATGCGGCCGCGGAGACGATTCGGCCAGCATTTCCTCGCGCCGGAATGGGCGCAAAAGGTCGTGGACGCCATCGCGCCGGCGGCGGACCAGACGTTCCTTGAAATCGGGCCGGGACGGGGCGCGCTGACGGCGCCGCTTGCCTCGCGCGCCCGCCGCGTCATCGCCATCGAGATCGACCGGGATCTCGCGGCCGGCCTGCAACGGGCGGCGCCGCCCAACGTGACGATCGTGACGGGCGACTTCCTGGAGATGGACCTTGACGCGCTGGTACGGGAGTGGGCCCCGTCGGAAGGCCTGCGCATCGCGGGCAACCTTCCGTACAATGTCTCCTCCCCCATCCTGTTCCGGCTCCTGGCGGTGCACCGGGCGACGCGCCTGCTGGGGGACGCGACCGTGATGCTGCAGCGCGAGGTCGTCGAGCGCCTGGCGGCGAGGCCCGGGACCTCCGAGTACGGCGTGCTCACGGTCCTGGCTCGGCTGCACGCCGACGTGGAGACGCTTCTGAGCCTGCCGCCGGGCGCGTTTCGCCCCGCCCCGAACGTGTGGTCGGCGGTGGCCCGCCTGTCGTTCACGGCCCCCAAGGTGACGGTCGACGCCGCGCTCTTCGAACGGTTCGTGAAGGGCCTGTTCTCACAGCGCCGGAAAAAGGTGAGCAACGCCCTGAAGCCGCTCTGCAAGGATCCGGCATCGGCTGCCCCCTTCCTCTCGGCTGCCGGCATCGATCCGGGCCGCCGGCCGGAGACGCTCGACCTGCCGGAACTTGCAGCGTTGGCGGAACTTCTGGGTTCCGGCGCGGGCCGAGCTGTGCTATAGTTTGCACACTTTGGCGGCCGGTGACGTCCCAGCGTTGCCGTCCGCGCGGACACTTGTCGCGAACAGGCGCGGCCCTCACCTGCTGCCGCGCGCGTTCGGCCGTCATCCGCCCGGATGACGCCACCGGCCGCCGTGTCCGAGCGAAAACGTTTCACCTTTGAATGATGACTGACGCGCAGCCTGCTCGTGCGGGCGATCCGGCGCTGGACGTGATCCCCCTCGGGGGGCTCGGCGAGTTCGGCATGAACATGATGGCGATCGCCTATGGCGATACGTGCATCGTGGTCGATTCGGGGGTGCTTTTTCCCGAGCCCGAACTGCTGGGGGTCGATCTGATCATCCCGGATCTAAGCTTCCTCCAGCAGTTTCACGGCCGCGTGGCGGCGCTCGTGCTGACGCACGGCCACGAAGACCATATCGGCGCGGTGCCGCACGTGGCGCCGCTCGTGGACGGGCCGATCTACGGAACGCCGTTCACGCTCGCGCTCGTCCAGAACAAGCTCGACGAGCATGGGATCGAGCACGCCGGACGGCTGCAGACGATCAAGCCGCGCCAGACCGTGGAGGTGGGGCCGTTCCGGATCGAGTTCCTCCGCGTGACGCACAGCATGCCCGATTGCGTGGCGCTGGCGATTCACACGCCGATCGGCACGATCGTGCACACGGGGGATTTCAAGATTGACCAGACGCCGCTCGACGGGGAGCACGTGGACTTCCATCGTTTCGCGGAGCTGGGGGGCGCGGGCGTGCTGGCGCTCTTTGCCGACAGCACCAACATCGACCGGCGCGGCTTCACGGGCTCCGAACTCGATGTCATCGACGCCTTCGAGGAGATCCTCACGGGCGCCCGGGGCAAGGTCGTCGTCGCGACCTTCGCGTCGAGCATCTACCGGATGCAGATCCTGGTGGATCTGGCGGCGAAGTTCAGGCGGAAGGTCGCGTTCGTGGGGCGCGGCGTGATGGAAAACACGGCGATCGCGGCGCGCCTCGGGCTGCTGACTGTCCCCGCGGGCGTGCAGATCCGCGACGCGGAGGTGCGGAACTACGCTCCGGAAGACGTGCTCTGCATCTGCACCGGCTCGCAGGACCACGTGGCGCGGCGCGGCGCCGAGCTGGTGTACGACGCGCTGAAGCACATCCACGTGTCCGGCCACGGGAGCGAGGAAGCGCTGAAGCTGATGCTGTCGCTCGTGCGCCCGAAGTACTTCGTGCCGATCCACGGGGAGTACCGGCAGCTCGCGCGTCACGCCCGCGTCGCGACCGACGTGTCGGCGCGCATCCGCGTCCTGCTCGCGCAGAACGGCGACGTCATTCGCTTCACCGCCGCCGACGCGCGCATCGCGGACAAGGTGGCTGCCGGCCGCGTGCTGATCGACGGCACCGGCATGGGCGAGGTGGGCGACGAGGTGCTCCGCGACCGGCGGCACATCGCGGCCGATGGGTTGCTGGTGCCGGTGCTCGCGATCGGGCAGTCCGGCGCGCTCGAGAACGAGCCGGAGTTGATCACGCGTGGCTTCGTCGTGGATCCAAAGACCGAGGATCTGCTGCGGGAGGTTCCCGCGCTGCTCCGCGAGGCGGTCGAGACGGCGACGGTCGACGAACGGACCGACCCCGGCTTGATCAAGGAGAAGGTGCGGGTGGAGTTGCAGCGGTTCATCCGGAAGCGCGTCGGGCGCCGCCCGCTCGTCCTGCCGGTCATCATGGAGATCTGAAGGGTGGCACAGTCAGCCCTGTCCCGTCGCCTGAGCGAGATCATCGGCGTGGTGCTGTTCGCCTGCGCGCTGGTGTGGCTGGTGGCGCTGGCGAGCTACACGCCGTCGGACCCGGTGTGGTTCTTCAACACCGGCTCTGACGTGCAACCGGCGAACCTGGCCGGGCGGGTCGGCGCGTTTCTCGCCGAGCTGGCGTTCCAGATGCTCGGCTATTCCGCGTATCTCATCCCCGCCGTGATCGGCGCTGTCGGCTGGCAGTACTTCTGGTGCCGGGCGTTCGACGCGCCGTACACCAAGGCCATCGGCGCGGCGCTGCTGGTGTCCTGTTCCTCGTCGTTCCTGGCGCTGGCCTTCGGCAACCTCGAGGTCGGCGGCCGCCCCTTCCGCGCGGGCGGCTACCTCGGCGAGTGGCTGGCCTCCTGGCTGGCGGAGTACCTGAATCGGACCGGCTCGATCATCCTGATCCTGACACTGCTCCTCCTGGCGATCATCCTGTCCACGCAGTTCTCCTTCGGCCGCGCGTTCTCGGCGATCGCGGCGCTCGTCGGCGAGCGGTGGGCCATGGTCGCCGCGTCGTGGGCCGAGCGGCGCGAGGAGAAGCGGCGCGAGAAACAGCGGCAGGAGATTATCCGCAGGCAGGCCCAGAAGGCGGGCGCCAGAGCACAGGCCGCCTCCGCCAGGCTCACCCCCGCCACCGCCGCACCCGCGCCGGCCCGGGCCGGGGACGACCTGGACGAGACGTTCGAGGAGGAGGAGGACGAGGAGGACGCGAGGCCGGCCGGCCCGGCACCTCGCCCCGCTCCGCAATCGAGGCTCACGCCCGCCATCAACAAGAAGGGCCCTGTTCCAGTACCGGCGGCGCTGCCCCTCCCGGAACCGGAGCGCGCCGCGCCGGCCGAGCGCCGCAAGAACGGCTACACGCTGCCCCCGCTCTCGCTGCTTGACGCCCCGAAGGGGGAGCGCAAGATCGACGAGCGTGAACTGATGGACGGCGCGCGGCTGCTCGAGGAGAAGTGCCGCGAGTTTGCGGTGGAAGGCGCCGTCGTCCAGATCCATCCGGGGCCGGTGGTGACGACCTACGAGTTCAAGCCGGACGCGGGGGTCAAGTACAACAAGATCACCGGCCTTGCCGACGACCTCTGCCTGGCGATGCAGGCCGAGTCCGTGCTCATCGATCGCATCCCCGGCAAGTCCACGGTGGGCATTCAGATCCCCAACCCGAATCGCGACCAGATCTCGCTCCGCGAGCTGCTCGAATCGGATGTCTACCGTCGATCGAGCTCCAAGCTCACCATCGCCCTGGGCAAGACCATCCACGGCGAGCCGTTCGCGAGTGATCTGGCGACCATGCCGCACCTGCTGATCGCCGGGTCCACCGGCGCCGGCAAATCCGTCTGCGTCAACTCGATGCTCACGAGCATCCTCTATCGCGCGACGCCCGACGACGTGCGCCTCATCATGGTGGATCCGAAACGGTTGGAACTCGGGATGTACGAGGACATCCCCCACCTGCTGACGCCGGTCGTCGTCGATCCGAAGCAGGCCGCGAACGCGCTGCGCTGGGCGGTCCGCGAGATGGAGGAGCGCTACAAGACGCTGGCCTCGCAGGGGGTTCGCAACATCGAGCAGTTCAACCGGAACATCAGGGGAGCGCAGGCCGAGAGTAGGGAACCGCTGACCGACAAGGAAGGGCGGCCGCTCAAGCCGCTGCCGTTCATCATCGTGGTGATCGACGAGCTGGCGGACCTGATGATGGTTGCAGGCAACGAGGTCGAGGAGTCGATCTGCCGGCTCGCGCAGATGGCGCGCGCCGTCGGCATCCATCTGATCCTGGCGACGCAGCGGCCGTCGGTGGACGTCATCACCGGCCTCATCAAGGCGAACCTGCCCGCGCGCATCTCGTTCCGCGTCTCGTCAAAGATCGACTCGCGGACGATTCTCGACGCCAACGGCGCGGAGCAGCTGCTCGGCAAGGGGGACATGCTCTACCTGCCGCCCGCCTCGTCTCGATTCATCCGGCTGCACGGTCCGTACATCTCGGAACAGGAGAGCGCGCGGCTGGCCAGCTTCCTCCGGAAACAGGGGCGGCCCGAATACGACCAGACGATCACCGCGGACGAGAGAGGCACGGGCGAGGCGCTGGAGTTCGAGAAGGACGATCTCTACGACGAGGCCGCGCGCATCGTCGTCTCGAGCCAGCAGCCGTCGATCTCGTACCTCCAGCGGCGGCTCCGGATCGGGTTCAGCCGCGCCGCGCGCCTCGTGGACATGATGGAGGCCGAGGGGCTCGTGTCGCCGCCCAGCAACGGCAAGCGCGAAGTACTGGTGAAGAAGGATTACTTCGAAGAGGTCGATGCGCAGCTTCGGTAGGACGAACATCGGACGGTGCCTGGCCGTCTCGGCCCTGGCGACGATGGCATGGCTCGCGCCCGTGCCCGCCGCGGCGCGCCCGAGCTCGGCGAAGCAGATGTACACCGCAGCGCTGGCGCGCGAGCGGACGCTGCGCGATGCCGACGCGCGGCCGACAATGAAGCAGATCCGCGCGCTTGCCGCGTCGTACGAGCGCATCGTCCACCGGTATCCACGCAGCGGCTATTCGGACAACGCGCTGTGGCAGGCCGCCGGCATGTACGCGCTCGCGTACGAGCGCTTCCACCAGGAACGGGATCGCCGGAGCGCCGAGCGCATGCTCGCGCGGCTGACGGCCGAATACCCGGCCACGTCCCTGCGCGCGCGCACCCCCGAGATCGCGCGGTTGCTGCAACCGAGGGTTGTTCCGGCCGCCCGCCGGCCGCCCGCCGCGTCCGCCGAGGCCGCGCCCGTGCCGCCGCCGATGCCGGTGGCGGCCCCCTCGGTGGCCACGCTCCTCGGAGTGAAGCGCGCCGAAATCGGCAACGTGGTGCGCATCACGTTGGAAGTGGATTCCGAGATTGCGTACCGCGAAGAGCGGCTCGCGGAGCCGCCGCGGGTGTTTTTCGACCTCAAGAACGTCAGGCTCGCAGGCGGCCTCAGCGAGATGCCGCTGAACTTCACCGGCGACGTCGTGCGCCAAATCCGGGTCGGCCGGCGCGGTGACAACACGGCCCGCGTCGCGATGGATCTGGAGGGGGTCAACCGCTATTCGGTGTTCACACTCTACAATCCGTACCGGCTGGTGGTTGACTTCCTCCGGCGTCGCGACGCCTCCCGCGCCGGCGCCCGCCGTTCCCCAGCCGCGCCGGGTCACGACAGCGACATCCGACACGCCGCTCCCCTCGACGCCCGCCGCAGGAGCAGCGACGGTGGCGCCCGGCTTGCCGACCACAAACGCCACCGGCAGCTACTCGCTCGCGCGGCAGCTCGGGCTGGGCGTGGCGCGGGTGGTGGTCGATCCAGGACACGGCGGGCACGATCCCGGCGCGATCGCCCATCGCGTCACCGAGGCACAACTCGTCCTCGACGTCGCGCTCAGACTCGAGAAACTGCTCCTGAAGCAGCGCGGCGGCGACGTCGTCTTGACGCGGCGGGCCGACGTGTTCGTGCCGCTCGAAGAGCGGACCGCACTCGCCAACCGATCCGGTGCGGACCTGTTTCTGTCGATTCACGCGAATGCGAGCGAAAACACGTCCGCGCGCGGCGTCGAGACCTATTACCTGAATTTTGCCTCCAATCCCGAGGCGGAAGCCGTGGCGGCGCGCGAGAACTCCGCGTCGGGCCGGACACTGCACGCGCTGCCCGAGATTCTCAGAGCGATCGCGCTCAACGACAAGCTGGATGAATCACGCGACTTCGCGGAGCTCGTGCAGCAGTCGATGGCCCGCCGCCTGAAGGCGCACAACTCCCATCTGAAGAGCCTTGGCGTGAAGCGCGCCCCGTTCGTGGTGCTGATCGGAGCCGGCATGCCCAGCGTGCTGGCGGAAATCTCGTTCGTCACCAACAAGCAGGAGGCCGCGCTGCTGCGGACCGGCGCCTACCGGCAGCGTATCGCCGAAGCCCTTTTCGATGCCGTCACGCGGTACCAGCGATCGCTGAAGAAAGTCACGGCCATTGCGGACTCCGCCTCCAGATAGCCGTACAATGGTTTCGTGACGTGGTTGCAGCCTACCGGTCCGATCATCGTCAGGGTCGTCGAGGAGCCTGCCCGTGAGACCACGGTCGTGGACGTGCTGCTGGGATCCATCGGCCTCACCGGTCTCGTTCTGTTGATTGCGGCGATCGCCGGGCTCGCCCTGGGTGGGATTCTCGTCTGGCTCAAGAAACGGCGCGGCGATTCGCTCGAGATTACCGCCCAGACCCTCGAGCTCTCCCCTACACAGGAAAAGCGCTGAAGGCGAGCGCCGTGAGGGCTCGCACACCCGCGCCGGTCGCCCCCTTGGGCTGATACGGTTTGGCTTCGTCGGCCCACGCGGTGCCGGCGATATCCAGGTGAGCCCATGGCAGCCCGCCGGTGAATTCCCTCAGAAACATCGCCGCCGTGATCGCGCCGGCCGGCCGCCCGCCGGAGTTCACCATGTCGGCAATCTCGCTCCGCAGCTGATCGAAGTATTCCTCGTGCAGCGGCAGCGGCCAGCACCTGTCGCCGGCGCGCTCGGCCGTGGCCCGGACGTGCTGCAGCCACGCATCGGGCGTCCCGAACACGCCGCTCGCGAGCTTCCCGAGCGCCACCGTGCAGGCGCCGGTGAGCGTGGCCACGTCCACGAGGTGCGTGGCGCCGAGCTGCTGCGCGAGCCAGAGGCCGTCACCGAGAAGGAGCCGCCCTTCCGCGTCCGTGTTGTTGACCTCGACGGTCTTGCCGCTTGCGCTGGTCAGCACGTCTCCCGGCTTCACGGCCCGTCCACCGGGCATGTTCTCGGCGGACGGGATCACGCCCACGACGCGAATGGGGCCGCGCAGGATCGAGATCGCGCGCATGGCCGTCAGGACGGCGGCGCCTCCGGCCATGTCGTCCTTCATGCGTTCCATTCCATCGGCGGGTTTGATCGAGATGCCGCCGGTGTCGAACGTCACCCCCTTGCCCACCAACCCGAGGACGGGACCCTCGGGAGCACCGGCCGGCTCATGTCGCAGGACGATGATGCGAGGCGGCTCCGCGCTGCCGCGCGCCACGCCGAGCAGCAGTCCCATCTTCAGCTCGGCGATCCGGGCTTCGTCCAGGACTTCGACGCGAAGCCCCGCCTCCATCGCGATTCGGGCGGCACGTTCGGCGAAGACGGTGGGGGTCAGGACGTTGCCGGGTTCGTTGCACAGTGCGCGGGAGATGTTGCAGCTCTCGCCGACGACGCGTCCGTGTTCGACGGCGCGGGCGAGTCTCGTGGCATCGGCACCCGTCGCGACGATCCGGATCTCTCGCGCCGGCGCCCCCTCGGGCTCGGATGTCTTGTAAAGCGCGCCGTTGAACTCGGCCGTCGTGATCCCTTCGACGGCGGCTTGCGCCCCCTCGTAAGGGTCCACGCCTCGCACGACGATGGCGGCCCGTTCAATCCGCCGCCGCCGCAGGCTCAGCGCCGCGGCGGCGGCCACGCGCCGAAGCCGATCGACAGTCCAACTGGCGCGCCGCCCCGCACCGACGAGCGCAGCGCGTCGCGCCCGGGCCCCGGCCAAGGGGACGTAGTAGACGTCATAGAGACGGCCCGTGAACTCGCGGGCGTTCAGAACGCGCGCGATTTCCCCGTCCTCGGTTTCGACACCCGCAAGCTCGCTCACCTCGTCGGCTTCGAACACGGGCAGGACGAGAACATCGGTTGGGACGTCGCCCGCGGGAGCGATCGAACATTCAACGGTGGACGAAACGTCTACGGGCATAACCGCCGATTATATGGCATCTGCTAGAATCGACGTACCTGCCGGATCCGGAGCCTTCTCATGAAGTACCACGGCCGCGTGCTCGCGACGACCCTTGGCACCGCGTTGGCCACGGCCGTGCTCTCTGGCGCGCCAGGCGGTACGCAACCGGACAAGCCGCGCGCGAAGAAGCCTTCGATTTCGCTGAGGGCCACCCCGGCCGTTTCGTTTGCGCCCGCGCGCATAGTTCTTTCCGCAGACGTCAAGGGGGGCTCCGACGACTACGAGGAGTTCTACTGCGCCTCGGTCGCCTGGGAGTGGGGCGACGGCACGGAGTCGCAGAAAGCCACGGACTGCGACCCGTACGAGACGGGCAAGAGCCAGATTCAGCGCCACTACACGATCGATCACCGGTACGAGTATTCCGGCGAATACCGCGTCGTCTTCAAACTGAAGCGGGTCGACAAGGTAGTCGGGGCGGCTTCGACGCTCGTGCGGGTGAGGCCGGGCGTGAGGGACATCGGGCAGTAACCATCACGGCACCCTGACCAGGCGTGCCGGAACAACGTTCTTCCCGCTGAAACGATAGGCGGCGACCTCCGCGTCCGCCAGCGCCGGGCGCGCACCCGGCCGAACGATGACGTGCACGAACTCCTCGTCATCGAACGCCTCGGCGAGGTCGGTTTCCGACGGGGTCGGCGCGCTCTCCGGGTGCGAATGATAGGCGCCGCACACGCGCCAACCGCTGCGGCGCGCGCTTCTGAGCGCGCTGAAATGATCGGCCGGATCGATTCGGAATCGGCGCTGCGGGTCGGTTGCGACATTTCGGGCGGGGCGCGCCTCCACGATCGCGGCGCCATCGCCAATGAGCAGCCCGCAGCACTCCTCGGGCCACGACTCGGCGGCGTGCCGCACGATCGCATCCCACGCGGCGCCGGCGATCCGGACCTCCGCGCTCACACCCCTTCGACGATCATCGCCGTGCCCATCCCACCTCCAACGCACAGCGACGCCGCGCCGTACCTGGCGCCGCGGTCCTGCATTGCGTAGACCAGGGTCGTCAGAATCCGCGCGCCGCTTGCCCCGATTGGATGGCCGAGCGCAATCGCGCCGCCGTTGACGTTGATGCGGGAGGCGTCGAGCCCAAGCTCGCGAACAACGGCGAGCGATTGCGCGGCAAACGCCTCGTTCAACTCGATCAGATCGAGGTCGGCGGCCTTGAGGTTCGCGCGCTCGAGCGCCTTGCGGATGGCATCGACCGGCCCCATGCCCATGATCGCGGGATCCACGCCGGTCGTGGCGTAGCTGACGACCCGCGCGAGTGGCCTGGCAGAAAGCTTCTTCAACCCATTCTCGGAGGCGACGACGAGCGCCGCCGCGCCGTCGTTGATGCCGGAGGCATTGCCCGCCGT
>JACPDI010000037.1 GCA_016184105.1 Acidobacteriota bacterium | reverse complement strand
GTGGGGATCGATCCTGCTGGGGCCCACCGCGGACTATCAGGAGAGAAAGGACGACTACGAGAGCAACCGCATGCCGCTCGAGGCGTTCCTCGAGCCCACGCGCGCGCTGCTGCCGGAGGTCACGCTCACGGATCTGCAGCCGGGCGGCACGGGGATCCGCGCGAAGCTCCACCCGCCGGAAGCATCGTTCGCCGATTTCCTGATCCGCCGCGACGCGCGGCAGCCGCGGCTCGTGCACGCGGCGGGGATCGATTCGCCGGGGCTGACGGCGAGTTTGGCGATCGGCTTGATGGTCGCGGAGATCCTCGACGGGATCCTCACCTGACGCGGCGGCGGTAGACGCGCCAGAGATCGAGCGCGGCCCGCAGGATGTCCCGCGGGCGCAGCTTCGATCCGGGCTGGTGATGCCAGGAGCGCAATGCCAGCTCGTAAATGCGTTCCTCGGCGACGCGGCGGCGATCGCCGCCCGCCTGCGCAAGAAGCCTGTCGAGCAGCTCGACGTCAAAGACCCAGCGCGACGCGAACGGTGCCTGGAACAGCTCGCGCGTCCGCGCGCCGGCCCGGAACAGCTTCGCGCCGCACTGCGTGTCGTACACCGGGATCCCGAGCGCGAGCGAGGCCGCCGTCGCGAACACGCGGCCGGCATAGTGACGGTGCGCCTGGCGCGTGATGTTGCGGCCGAGCAGCTTCACGCGCGAGCCGATGATGACCTCGACGCCCGGCCGGCCGGACACCACGGCGAAGTCCGCGAGGGCATCGAGCGGAGTCGCCAGGTCCGCATCCCAGTACCCCACCCAGTCGGGCGCGCGGTCCAGGGCGGCGAGGACCCCTTGCCGCACCGCCTCCCCCTTTCCCGAGTTGGCCGCCAGGGTCAGCACGCCCGCGCGGCCGGCGCTTCGTGCGACGAGCGCCGCGAGCATCTGTCCCGTTCCATCGCGGCTCCCGTCATCCACGAACAGGAGATCGAGCGCGGGCCGCGCGTGCAGCGCCCGTTCGAACGCGGCGATATCCAGTCGCCCGGCCTCGTTGTAGCACGGCACGACAAGCGTGAGACGCTGGTTCATCGGGCGGACACAGAGATGCGGTCGCGGATCTGCGGGAACAACGGGCCCTCGAGGACGACGCACAGCGGGGCGCCATCGGCGGTCTGCACGCGGTGCAGCACGGTGGCGCGCGAGGCGAGCTCGCGAACGGCATCCGCGGGTCCCCGGAGCAAGTGGATGCTGACGTGGTGCTGGCCGAGCTGCGGCCGGGTGAAGTACAGCGCGCCCACACGCTCTGCGTTCAAGTGCACCAGGTGCTCGGGACGCCCCGTGACCGCCAGGGGCATGCCCGCCTCGCGCGCGCGATCGGCGGCCCATCGCGCGGCGCCGAACATGCAATTGCCCCAGTAGTCCATGTCGTAGCGGCCGAACGCGGCGCGCGGCCCGCCGGCGAGCGGGGTGAAATACGCAACCTCGTTCGGATGATTTCGAGCGGCAAAGACGACGGGCTCGGCCAGCCCCGCGGCAAGCAGCAGGACGGCAACCACCCTGGCCGGGCCGCTCCTCCACCGAACGGCCGCGACCCAGCCGCTCGCCGCGAGCGCGGCAAGCAGCGGCACGACGAAGAGGAAATGGCGCATGCCGTCATAGAGGGTCGACCCGCGCACCACGGCAAGCGTCACCGGCAGCAGCACGAAGACCCAGAGCGTCAGCAGCGGGCGCCGATCGTCTCGATTCCCCAAACGCAGCAGGGACAGCAGCGCACCCGCCAGGAGCACGGGCGGCAGCCCGATGGCGAACCACGTGGGCAGGTAGGCGGCAGGCAGCCGGAACGCAGGAATCCATTCTCCGGCGAACAGCAGGCTGCCGCCGAAATCGAACCGTGAGACCTCGAAGAACGCCTGGAGCGGCCGCCGGATCGGATCGGCCTGCGCCCACGGCCAGGCGCTGACGCCCACCAGTACGACCACCACGACGAGCACGCCGAGGCGGCCGGCCAGGCCGGCCAGTGCGGCACCGCGCGGGATGGCCCGTTGCTCGGCAACGAACCAGAGCAGCAGCAGGCCGAGGTACACGCCGAAGAGCAGCCCGACCGGCCGCACGCTCAACGCCAGGCCAATGGCCGCCGCGAGCTTCAGGGCGTGCGGCCACGTCATGAACGGCGCGGGCGGCCGCAGCCTCACCAGGAAGTAGACCGCCGCCGCGCCGAACGCCGCGAACGGAATATCCTTCGGATTGTTCATGCTGTGGCCGGCGAAGCGCGGCGTCGCAAGAAGGAGGACGGCGGCGAGCGCTCCCGTGAGATCGCCGAACAGCTTTCGACCGATCAGCCAGCAGAAGACGATGGCCACCCAGCCCATCGCCGCATTGACCGCGTGCCGGACGGCGTAGACGTTCGACCGGGGGAAGGCGCGCTGAACGGCCACGGCCGCAAGCTCGAAGGACCCGCCGTACAGGTTCTGATGCCCGAAGCCGGTGTCGAACGCGGCGCGGGCGCGCCGGCCGTTGACGTAATCCCAGATCTCCTCGCCGTATTTCTGCTGGAAGCGCTCGTCGTACGTCACGCCGAAGTCACGCGACAGCACGACCATGACGGGCAGCAGCAGGGCGAGGGCGACGGCCGCGACGAGATCGGAGCGCGACATTCAGGGTCGCTCGGCGGACCCGAAGGGTCCGTCCCACACCACGAGATACCGCGCGAGCGCCTCCTTCCAATCCGACATCGTGACGCCTGCCGCCGCGAGCTTCGCGTTCGACAGCGCGCAGTAGCGCGGGCGGCGCGCCTTGAGCGCCACGCTGTCGAGCGTCATGGGCTTCAACCGCGGCTCGCGGCCGAGCAGCCGCGCGGCTTCCACGGCAAGCTCATCCCACCGGCAGGCGCCGCCGTTCACGCAATGATAGACGCCGGGCGGCAGCCCGGCCTGCAGGATCCGCGCGGTGGCCGACGCCGCCTCCACGGCGCTCGTCGGCGAGACGACGCGATCGGTGAACACGGGGACTTCGCGCCCCTGCGCGATCGCGTCGACAATGCGCCCGACGCTGCCGGACTTCGCGCCGCGCCCGGCGGTCGGCCCGCCGAACAGGCTCTCCACCCGCAGCACGTAGTGCCTCGGCGCTTCCCGCGCGAGCCACTCGCCCACGAGCTTCGAGGTCCCGTACACGCTGAGCGGGCCCGGCGGGTCATCCTCGGCGTACGGCCGATCCGCCCGCCCGTCGAACACGAAATCGCTGCTGAAGTGCACGAACGCGGCGCCGGCTGCCGCCGACGCGCGCGCGAGCGCCTACACCGCGAACGCGTTCACGTCGAAGGCCCTGACGGGCTCGTCCTCCGCGCCGTCAACATCGTTGTCTGCGGCGCAGTTGACGATCGCTTCCGGACGCGCGGCGGCGACGGAGGCCGCGACCGCCTTCGCATCGGTGATGTCGAGATCGGCCCGGGTGAACGAGGTGACCTCGTGCGCGCGCGAGAACTCCTCCACGATCGCGGCGCCGAGGTGGCCGGCCGCCCCGGTCACCAGCACTCTCATGCGGCGTAGAACTCCGCGATGCGCTGGACGACGTGCGCCTGCTGGTCTTCGGTCAGCTCGCCGTAGATCGGCAGCGCGAGCACTTCGGCGGCGGCCGATTCGGCCTCCGGGAAGTCGCCGCGGCGATGGCCGAGATCCGCGAAGCACTCCTGCAGGTGGAACGGCACGGGATAGTAGATCTCGGTGGCCACGCCGGCCGCCTCGAGGTGCGCCCTGAGCGCGTCGCGCTTCGGCGCGCGGACGACGTACTGATTGAAGATGTGGTACCGGTTCGCCGGCTCGTACGGCAGCGCCAGCACATCGTCCAGGCGTGCGGCGCGGAACATGGCGTCGTACCGCGCGGCGTTGCGCCGCCGGAATTCCGTCCAGCCCGCCAGGTGGGGCGCCTTGACGCGAAGGACGGCCGCCTGCAGCGCATCGAGCCTGAAGTTCCCGCCGATGTACTTATGGAAGTACCTCTCCGAGGCGCCGTGGTTTCGCAGCATCTTCACGCGCGCCGCCAGCCCCTCGTCATTGGTCGTCACGAGCCCCGCGTCGCCGAACGCGCCCAGGTTCTTGCTCGGGAAGAACGAGAAGCAGCCGAATGCGCCCATCGTGCCCGCCTGCCGGTCGCCGTATTTCGATCCGATCGACTGCGCGGCGTCCTCGACGATCGCGATGCCGCGGCGCCTGGCCAGCACCAGCAGCGGCTCCATGTCCGCGCACAGCCCGTAGAGGTGCACGGGGACGATGGCCTTCGTGCGCGGCGTGATCGCGCGCTCGACCGCCGCCACGTTGACGTTGAAGGTGATCGGGTCGATGTCCACCAGCTTCGGCGTGGCGCCCAGACGGGACACGCAACCGGCGGTCGCAAAGAAGGAGAACGTCGGCGTGATGACTTCGTCGCCCGCGCCGATGCCGAGCGCCATCATGGCCACGAGCAGCGCGTCGGTGCCGGACGACACGCCGACCGCGTGCTTCGCGCCGAGCATCGCCGCAAGCTCGCGCTCGAGCCCTTCGACCTCCGGCCCCATGATGAAACGATTGCTGTCGGCGACGCGCGCGACGGCGGCAAGAATCTCGTCGCGCAGCGGGCCGTTCTGCGCGGCCAGGTCGAGCAGCGGCACGCGCACGGCGCTCGACGATTTGGCGGATGGCATAGGCGCACTGTACCATCAGGCGGCTTTTCGGAGCCACCCCCTCGCATGCGTTTCGTGACCGCCCGCATTGTTGCCGCCGCGCTGGGATTCCGCCTCATCTCGGCATTGGTGGCGTACATCGTCAACGCGTCCGTGCCGATGGCGCAACGCGAGCAGTTCACCGTCTATCCGAGCACGCACCTGTTCTGGGATACCTTCGCGCGATGGGACTCGGGGTGGTACTTCGGCATCGCGCGCCACGGCTACGAGTTCGTGGAGGCGGGCCGAAGCAACCTCGCGTTCTTCCCGGTCTACCCGATGCTGATGCGATACGTGGCGCTCGCGATGGGCGGCGGACGCGTGCGCATCTACATGGCGGGGATCCTGATCTCCTGGACGGCGTTCGTGCTGGCGATGGTGATGCTGCACCGCCTGGCGCGCGTGGAATTGAAGGACGACGGCGCGGCGCGGCGTGCCGTCCTCTTCGCGGCCATCTTTCCCTTCGCGTTCTTTTTCGGCGTCGTCTACTCCGAGGCGTTATTCCTTTTGTTCAGCGTGACGGCGTTCTACGGCTTCCGCGCGAAGCGCTGGTGGCTTGGCGCGACGGCGGGCGCGCTGGCGACCGCGACACGCGCCAACGGCGTCTTCATCGTGCCGGCGCTGGCGCTGATCGCCTGGCGCGAGACTCGAGGCGATCGCCCCGCGATGCTGCGCGCGGCGGCGGCGCTCGCGGCGACATTGCTTGGCGTCGGGACCTACTCGCTGTTCGTGTACAGCATCAGCGGCCACCCGTTCGAGTGGGCGAACTCGATGGACCGGTGGAACTGGCATCCCGGCGCGGTTGCGGGATGGCAGCCGCTGGTCACGGTGGTGACCGCGATGGCGACAAGACCGTACGCGTTCATCACCGGCTCGCCGCAGGCGGTCGTCGATCTGCTGAACGCGTCGGCGGGAATCGCGGCGCTGGCGGCGACGCCGTTCATCTGGCTGCGGTTCGGCCCGGCGTACCCGGTCCTGATCCTGATCAACCTCTACGTGCCGCTGTCGACCGGCGCGCTCGAAGGGATCGGGCGCTACTGCGCGGTGCTCTTCCCGTTTTCGCTGTGGCTGGCGACCGTGCGCGCGCCGCTCGCGCGGACGGCCGTCACCGTGGTGTTCGGGATGTTTTACGTGCTGTGCCTCGCGCTGTTCACGAAGGTGTATCCGCTATTCTGAGTGAGATGCCGCCGACCGGCCCGCGCGGGCGATCCGGCAGGCGCGCTGCTCCGGGCCATCCGCGCCGGGGGGATTCGCGATGAGGACTCCGCCGCTCGTCTCAATCGTGGTTCCCTGCTTCAACGAGGGGACGCGGATCGGCGCCTGCCTCGCGGAACTGGAATCGTGGCTCGACAGCTCGTTCGAGATAGTCGTCGTGGACGATGGGAGCCGTGATGACACGTTCGAGCGGGCCGGCCAATTCGCGGCGGGACACCCTCGCGTGCGCATCCACCGGCTGGAAACGAACCAGGGCAAAGGCGCCGCCCTGCGGTCCGCCATTCCGCTCGTGGAGGGAGAGCGCGTCGTCTTTCTGGATGCGGACCTCGCCTTCGGCGCGGCGTCGGCCCGAACCGCGCTTGCCGCGCTCGAGACGGCCGACATGGCGATTGGAAACCGCCGCCACTCCGGCTCCCGCTACTCGGTGCCCGTCCGGCTGTTCGGCTTTCTGTACCGGCGGCACCTGGCCGGCCAGGCGTTCAACCTGTTCGTGCGGGTGCTGCTCGGCATTCGCGCGCGACACGCAGTGCGGGCTCAAGGCGTTCCGGCGCGACACGCTCCGGCACATGGAGGCGTCGCTGACGAGGAACGGGTTCGCGCTTGACGTCGAGATGCTGCTGGTGGCGCGCGCGCTCGGGGCGCGCGTGGCCGAGGTGCCGGTGCAGGTCAGGTACGAGACCGCCCGCAGCAGTGTGAAGCTCGCCCGGGCGGGGCCCGCGATGGTGCTGGACCTGCTCAGGATGGCCGCCCGCCGTGCGGCCGGGCGTTACCGGCCCGCAACACCGCGAGCCGCTAACGCCGTGACCGCGACCCCCAACAGGAACAAGACGCTGCCCGCCATCAAACCGGGCGGAACAAACCAGAACGTATAGCGGCCCGGCGTCGAGATCTCCACGGCGCCCGACCGCATCACGTCCCCCGCCGTGCTTCGCCATCCATCGATGAGGTTCTGGTTGAGCGCCACCGACGCGGTGCGCGACCTGCAGCGGCTCGTAGCAGTGGAGGAACGCGCGGTTCTCCACCACGGCGCGCAGCATCGGGTGAGATAAGGGGGACAGTCACACTTTCCGGCGCAACGGCCCGGGAAAGTGTGACTGTCCCCCTTATCTCACCGCGCGCGCCGCTCCTTGATCGCCGCGCGCGTCTCGCGCTCGGCCTCGCGCCTGCGGATCGTCTCGCGCTTGTCGTGCGCCTTCTTGCCCTTGGCGAGGCCGATGGCGACCTTCACGCGGCCGCGCTTGAAGTACATCTTCGTGGGCACGAGCGTCATGCCGCGCTCGGTGGTCTTGCCAATCAGCTTGCGGATCTCGTCGGCGTGCAGCAGCAGCTTGCGGCGGCGCGTGGGCTCGTGGTCCGCGTAGCCGCGATGCGAGTACGGCGAGATGTGAACGTTGTAGATCCAGATCTCGCCCCCCTCGGCGCGGCCGTAGCTGTCGCGCAGGTTCACGCGCCCCTCGCGGATCGCCTTGACCTCGGTGCCGAGCAGCGCCACCCCGGCTTCGAACGTTTCGACGATGTGGTAGTCGTGAAACGCCTTGCGGTTGTCGGCGATCGGCCTCTCGGCGGGTTTGTCGTCGGTCTTTGCCATGGTTGGTTCGAAGCCGCCGGCCTGAAGGCCGGCGGCTACACTCCCGCCGCTACGCGTGAGCCGTGAGCTTCGCGGCCAGTAACACCGCCTCGATCATGCTCGACGGATCCGCCTTGTCCTGCCCCGCGATGTCGAACGCGGTGCCGTGATCGACCGACGTGCGGACGATCGGCAGCCCCAGCGTCACGTTCACCGCGCGGCCGAACGCGAGCAGCTTCACCGGAATGAGCCCCTGGTCGTGGTAGCACGCGATCACGGCGTCGAACTCGCCGCGCGACGCGCGGACGAACACGGTGTCGGCCGGAAACGGCCCGCTCACGTCGATGCCGCGCGCGCGGCACTCGGCGGCGACAGGCGCGAGCACGCGCTCGTCTTCGACGCCGATGTGGCCCTGCTCCCCGGCGTGCGGGTTCAACCCCGCGAGCGCGAGGCGCGGGCGCGGGACCCCGAACCGCGGAAGCCCCTCGGAGGCCAGCTCGATCGTGTCGCGCAGCCGCGCGGCGGTCAGCGTCGCGGGGACATCCTTGAGCGGCACGTGCACGGTCGCGAGCACCACGCGCAGCGCCTCGGCGTAGAACATCATCGCCACGCGCGGCGCGCCGGTCAGCTCCTGCAGCAGCTCGGTGTGCCCCGGCCATCGCAGTCCCGCGAGCGCGAACGCCGCCTTGTTGATCGGCGCGGTGGCGATCGCGCCGGCAGCCCCGGCCTGCACGTCGCGAACGGCGCGCACGATGGCCGCATGCGCGGCGCGCGCCGCCGCGGCCGACAGCACGCCCGCGCGCACGCCGCGAAGCTCCTCGTCGCCCGGTCCGTACAGCACCGGCTCGCACGCCGCCAGGACGCGCGGATCCGCGGCGGCCTTCGCCGCGATCTCCGGCCCAATGCCGGCGGGATCGCCGACGGTGATCGCTATCTTCGGCAGCCGCATCCGCCGTCCGATCCGCACGATCCGCCGCCGCAGCCGGGGCCCGTCGGGTTGTCGCACCCGCCGTTCTCCGCGCACCCGCCGTGCTTCACGCCTTTGCCGTTGGGGATCTCGTACCGGAGGCAGCACTTCAGCCGCCCGCACATCCCCGAGAGGCGCGACGGGTTGAGGCTGAGGTTCTGCTGCTTCGCCATCTTGATGGTGATCGGCTCGAACGAGTTCAGCCACGTCGTGCAGCACAGCGGCCGGCCGCACGGGCCGTAGCCGCCGAGCATCTTCGCCTCGTCCCGCACGCCGATCTGCCGCATCTCGATCCGCGACCGGAGATGCGCCGCCAGCTCGCGCACCAGCTCGCGGAAGTCCACGCGCTCCTCGGCCGTGTAATAGAAGATCAGCCGGGACCCGTCGAACAGCTGCTCGACGCGCGTCAGCTTCATCGCGAGCCCGTGCTCGCGGATCTTCACCGTGCAGACCTGCCACGCGTCCCGCTCGCGCTGTTCCTGCCGCGTGCGGGCGAGAACATCCTCGCGCGTCGCGCGGCGCACGACGCGGCGCGGCGAGTCCGCGGCGGGAGCGCCTCGCTCGCCGAGCGCGGGGATGGCGCGCGTGACGCGCCCGAGCGCGCTCCCCTGGCCGGTGTCGACGACGACGGTTTCGCCGGCTGTGGGCGGGGAAAAGGTGCCGGCGGACGGCGTCAGCTCGGGCAGCAGGAACGTCTGCGCGCGTCCGACCGGGGACAACTTGACGCTGACGAAGGCAGACATCACGCGCATCCACTGTCTATGGCCGGCCGCCCCGCGCGCGTCAGATCTCGAGCGCGACCCAGTCCGCCACGATCTTCGGACTGGCGTTCCGCTCGAGCGCCGACAGCGCGCGATCGACCGACGAAAACGCGCGCAGCACGCGGTCGGCGGCGAAGGCCGGCAGCAGCGCGTCGAGCTGCTCCTGGATGTCGGCATTCGCCAGCAGCCCGTGCTCCGCGCGGCTGGCCAGGATTCCCAGGTCCCGCAACATCGATGACACCGCCCGCAGCCGGTCCGCGAGCGTCGCCCGGTCGGCGGCGGCCGCACGCGTGCCCGCGACGAACGCCTTCGCCCCCTCGAGGCGCTGCGGCAGCCGTCCCGGCGCCACGGACCGGAGCAGCGCCGCGGCGACCTCGCGCGCCGCGGCCAGCTCCCCTTCCTGCGCGGCGAGCGCCCGGCCGATGCTGCCGTCGGCCATCACGGAGGCCGCCCGCGCGTCCGCCGCGCTGAACCGGTGATGCTCGCGCAGCACGCGCGCGATCTCCGCCTCGCTCACGCGCCCGAACCGCAGGCGATAGCAGCGCGACCGCACCGTGGGCAGCAGCGCGTCGGCGATCGACGTCACGAGGATGAAGATCGAGCCGGGCGGCGGCTCCTCGAGCGTCTTGAGCAGCGCGTCCTGCGCGTTGGGCACCAGCGCGTCCGCCTCGTCCACGATGAACACGCGCCAGCGCCCTTCGAACGGGCGATAGGCGCTCGGCTGGAGCACCTCGTCGCGGATCGTCTCGGTCTTGATCGAGCCGGACGCCTCCGGCGAGACCACCACCACGTCGGGATGCGCGCCCCGGGCGATCCGCCGGCACGCCGGGCAGCGGCCGCAGCCGGCGCGGCTCTCCTCTCTGGCTCCGGGGAACGGGATCGGCTGCGTGCAGTTGAGCGCCTGCGCCACCGCCACGGCGGTCGTCCGCTTGCCCACGCCTTCCGGCCCGTCGAACAGCAGGCTCGGCGGCAGCGCGTTGCGGCCGACGGCGCCCGCGAGCAGCTCGAGAAGGCGGCGATGCCCGCGAACGTCCTGGAGCGGCATTGGAGGCATTATATGTTGATGCGATACGCGAAGCTTGGCGACGGGTTCCTGGTGCGGCTGGCCACGGGGGAGGAGATTGTCGGGGCCATCACGGAGTTCGCGCACGCGCACTCCATCGATGCCGCCTCGGTGAGCGCGATTGGATCCGCGTACGACGTCGTGCTCGGATACTTCGACCGCGCCACGAGGTCCTACGAGCGCCACGCGGTGCCCGGCGAGGTCGAAATCTCCTCGCTGCTCGGGAACATCGCGCTCAAGGAGGGACGCGCGTTCCCCCACCTGCACGTCACGGTGGGCGGGCGCGACTTCCGCGCGCTGGCCGGGCACCTGTTCGAGGGAAAAGCGGGCGCGACCTGCGAAGTGATCTTCCGGCCGATGCCGGGGTGCGTGCAGCGCGTCAAGGACGAGGCGACGGGGCTGTTCCTGCTGGATCTGTAGCGCTAGGGCACGGGCTTCTTCGGCGCCTCCGGCTTCTTCTCGTCCTCTTTTCCGCGCCCGAACAACCGCGACCAGAAGCCGCGCTTCTTCTTTTTCTCGTCTTCCGCCGGCTGCGCCTCCGCGGCAGGCGCCGCCGGAGCGGTCTGGCCGCTTGTCGCGGCGGGCGCGGCCGGCGGGGGCGGCAGCGCGCCGGCGGGCAGGCCGACCTCCGCGGCGTTCACCGGCTTCTGGTCCCCCTCGGCGCCGAAGATCCCCGCGAGGCGATCCAGGAACGACGGCGCCGGGTGCAGCGGGCACACACCTGACGGCTGCGTGCCGCGCGCGAAATATTCCGTGTAGATCATCGAGCGCGTCTCGACGAGGCCGTCGGCGGTTTCGACCGCCACGCTGCCGCAGCCGCCGTCGGGCGGCTTGCCCGACACCCGGCAGATATTCATCGCGACGACGTCCTTCGGGCGCGACAGCCATTCGGGTTTTGCGCCGCGCGTGGCGGTGCGCATGAAGCGCGCCCAGAGCGGCACGGCGAGGTCTCCCGCGTATCCCTCCGGCACGATCGTCCGCGGCTGGTCGAAGCCGACCCACACGCCGGTCACCAGCTTCGGCGTGTACCCGACGAACCACGCGTCCACGAAGTTGTTGGTCGTGCCCGTCTTCCCCGCGGCCGGGAGCAGGAACCCCTCGCGCCTCGCGCGGTAGCCCGTCCCGGCGTTGATGACGTCGGCCAGCATGTTCGACATCAGGAACGCGGTCGCTTCGCTGATCGCACGCCGCGGCGCGTCCTTCGCCTCGAACAGCACGCGGCCGTCCTTGTCTTCGACGCGGCGGATGGTCACCGGGTCGCGCACGACACCGCCGTTGGCAAACGCCGCGTACGCGGAGGTCAGCGACTCGAGGGTCACCACGCCCGCGCCGAGCGCCAGCGACGGCACGCTCGGCGGCGTCCCCACCTCGAGCTTCTGCGCGTAGCTGACCGCCTGCGGGATGCCCACCTGCCGCAGCAGCTGCACGGCGGCGCGGTTGCTCGACATCCGCAGCGCGGATCGCAGCGTCATCGACCGCGCCGACGAGTGCTCGTCTTCCGGCACCCACTCCCCTTCCAGCGTGAGGACGGGATCGTCCAGGTTGCTGATCAGCGAGGCGGGCGAGTAGCCGTTCTCGAGGGCGGCGGCGAAGACGAACGGCTTGAACGCGGATCCCGGCTGCCGCCTGGCCTGGACGGCTCGATTGAAGCGGCTCGCCGCGAAGTCGCGTCCCCCGATCATCACCGGGACGCGGCCGGTCTGCGGATCGATCGCGACAAGCGCCCCCTGCAGGTAATCGGGCTTGACCGCGTCGCCGTTCGCCGACGCCTTCACGAGCGCGGCGCGGGTGGGCTGATCGAAGCCGCGCTGGCGCTCGATCTCCGCGAGCCCGTCTTCGAACTGTCGCTCCGCCGCCTGCTGCAGCGCCGAGTCCAGCGTGGTGTAGACCTTCAGCCCGCCCTCGTACACGCGCTGCCAGCCGAACTTCTCCACCAGCTCGCGCCGCACGTGCTCCTTGAAATACAGCCCGAAGCGCTCCTCGACGTCCAGCGCGTCGTCGAGCGCCACCTTCGCGGCGCGCGCCTCCTCGTACTGCTCGCGCGAGATCGCGCGGGTCGAGAGCATCGCGTGCAGGACGAGGTTGCGCCGCGCGATCGCGCGTTCGACGTTGATGGTGGGCGCGTACGCCGAGGGCGACTGGATCACGCCGGCGAGCAGCGCCGCCTCGGCCAGGTCCAGATCGCCCGCCGGCTTGCCAAAAAACCCGCGCGACGCGGCCTCGGCGCCGTAGAGCCCGTCGCCGAAATAGACCTTGTTCAGATACAGCTCGAGGATGCGTTCCTTGGAGTACATCCGCTCGAGGCGCGAGGCGAGGACGATCTCCTTCAACTTCCGCCGCAGCGTCTTGTCGCGCGTGAGAAAGCTCTGCCGCGCGAGCTGCTGCGTGATCGTGCTGCCCCCTTCGGCGCGCCGCCCTTCGCGCAGGTTCGCCAGCAGCGCGGCCCCCACGCGGATCATGTCGACGCCGCCGTGGTCGTAGAACCGCTGGTCCTCGACCGCCACGACCGCCTTCAGCAGCGCCGGCGACATCTGCCGAAGCGGGATCTCGATGCGCTGTTCCTTGAAGACCGTGAACACGTGACGGTCATTCGCATCGAAGATCGTCGTCCGCTGCGCCATGTCGCCGATGCCGGAAATCGCCTGCTGGCCCGGCAGCCTCAGCGTGACGTCGTAGCTGAACCACGCGAGCGCACCTGCCACGCCCCACGTCAGGAGCGCGACGGCGATGAAGAAGAGAGCGGCGAGGCGGCGGCGAATGGCGGAGCCCGGGGCTAACATCGCGGGGTCGATTGTCCCACATTCTCGCCGCGGTCCGGCGCGGGGATCTCACGCACGCTCAACCCGCGCTCCTGCTTTCAGATGCCGCCGGCACCAGTCCGCCGCGAGCCGCGCCACGTGCTCGATCGCGCCCGGCTCCTCGAAGAGGTGCGTCGCGCCGGGCACGATCTGCAGATCCACGGGGATCTTCATGCGCAGCATGGCGTCGCGGTTCATCTCGATCACCGGCTCGTCGTGTTCGCCGACGATCAGGAGCGTCGGCGCCTGGACGCGCGGCAGCGCCGCGTCGGCGAGGTCGGGGCGCCCGCCGCGCGAAATCACGGCGCGCGTCACGCGCGGGCGTTCCGCCGCCGCGATGAGGGCCGCCGCGGCGCCCGTGCTCGCGCCGAAGAGCGCCACCGGCAGGGCGCGCAGGTCCGGGCGATCCTGCGCCCAGTCGGCGGCCGAGACGACCCGCCGTGCGAGCAGATCGATGTCGAACCGGTACTCGCGCGTGACCTCGTCCGCCAGCTCTTCCTCGCGCGTCAGCAGGTCGAGCAGAAGCGTGGCAAACGACGCGTCCTCGAGCACGGCCGCCACCGCGCGGTTGCGCCGGCTGAAGCGGCTGCTGCCGCTGCCGTGCGCGAAGATCACGAGGCCGGCGACGCGATCCGGCACGCGCAGGTCGGCGTCGAGCACGATGACGCCGTTGTCGATCTGAACCGCTTCATGAAGCACCCGCTTGCGGGGCGCCTCGCGTGCCATGGTGTCCTCACATTCCGCTGTCGCCCATCACCGCGACCTCCCCACCGCTCCGGCGCTTTCCTGCAGCAGCTCGCGGACCTCCTCGTCGCTCGTCTGCGAGAAGTCGCGATACCACAGCCCCACCGCCGAGAACCGCTCGGGGGTACGGGCGCAGACGATCTCGTCGGCGACGCCGGTGAACTCGTGGCACGTTTCCGGCGCGCCCACCGGAACCGCGACGACGATGCGCGCCGGCTCGCGCGCGCGAATCGCCTGCACCGCCGCTCTCATCGTCGAGCCCGTGGCCAGGCCGTCGTCGATGAGCAGGACGACGCGGCCGCGCAGATCGAGCGGCGCCCGGTCGTTCCGGTACTCGCGCTCCCGGCGCTCGAGTTCCGCCTGCTCCTCGCGCGCGACGGCGTCGATGACGGCCGGAGACACACTGTACCAAGCCACGACGTCGTCGTTCAGAACGCGAACACCGCCGGAGGCAATCGCGCCCATCGCCAGCTCCCGGTGCTGCGGCAGGCCGAGCTTGCGGACGAGGAACACGTCGAGCGGAGCCTGAAGGGCCTGCGCGACTTCATGCGCGACAGGCACGCCCCCCCTCGGCAACGCCAGGACAACGACGTCCGGGCGGGCTTTGTACTTCACGAGATGGATGGCGAGTTCCCGTCCGGCCGCGCGGCGGTTATCGAAGGGCTGCGGGTTGTCCAGGTGCCACTCCACGGCTGGCCTCCAGGTGCGCGGCAGGAGAAGGAGACTGCAATCGAGGTGCCTCGCGCGGTGGTGGCACTGGCGTTGCGTCGATCCGCTTGGTTCGCGAGGAGGGCAGATTCCCGTGCAGGGACGGCGGCGCAGAGCGCTCGTCCGCGACAGGTTCGTCCGAATGGCGCGAGAATAAGGGGGACAGTCACACTTTCCGAAGCGCCGGCCCAGGAAAGTGTGACTGTCCCCCTTATTGGGTCAGAATCACCTTCAGCCCGCGCTTCGCGCGCTCGAACGCCGCCGCAAACTGATCCAGGGGATACGTGCCGGCCACGAGCGGCTTCACGTCTATCCGGCCGGTCGCGAGCAGCTCGATCGCCCGCGCGAAGGGACCGCATCGCGACCCGATCACGGTGATCTCGTCGACGACGAGGGGCGAAAACGAGACGGGCGTCTCGCCGTGAAACGTGGACTTGATCACGAGCGTGCCGCGCGGGCGGACCAGCGCGCTCGCCGCTGCGAATCCGCCCGGCGCGCCGCTCGCGTCCACGACGAGATCGAACCGCCGCGCGAGCGACCTGGTCGCCTCATCGACGGCGGCGGCCTCGAATCCCAGAGCCGACGCGAGCCGGCGGCTCGCCTCGCTTCGGACGATCGCCGTCACATCCGCGCCATGCGCCCGCAGCACCTGCGCCACCAGCAGCCCGAGCCGTCCGGCGCCCACAACCGCGGCGCGCATGCCGGGCTCGATGGCCACTTGTTCGGCGACCCGGCAGGCGGCCGCGGTCGGCTCGACGAACACCGCCGTCGCGTCGTCGAGCGACGCGGGCACTTCGTGCAGGTTCTCCGAGGGGAGCGACACGTACTCGGCGAACGCGCCGTCGCGCCCGCGGATGCCGACCACCGTGCGAAAGTCGCAGTGCCCGCGGCCTGCCGCGCGGCAGCCGACACAGCGCCCGCAGCCCACCGTGATCTCGCCCGCGACTCGACGGCCGATCCAGTCAGCGTCGGCCGCGCTCGCCTCCTCGACGACCCCGACGAACTCGTGGCCGGGAACGCCTGAAAAACCGGCATAGCCGCGAAGCAGCTCGAGGTCGGTGCCGCAGATCCCGGCTGCCGCGACACGGATCACGCATTCCGCGCCGGGTGCCGGTTTCGTTCGATCGCGGAGCGACAGGGTGCCGTCGGGGTCGAGAAAGAGGGCGCGCACGGGGGCGATCATAGTGAAGTGGGACAGCAATAAGTGGGACAGTCACACTTATTAAGCGGGACAGTCAGACTTAATAAGTGTGACTGTCCCACTTATTGTGGCACACCCAGGCGCGGGTGCGTGCGGCCGTCAGCTCGCTCGAATGGCCCTTCAGCCGCTCGAGGTCCCGCTCATCGTCGATGTCTGCCCACTCGTCGAGCAGCGCCACATCCAACCCCTCGGCCCGTGCAGCGTCCACCGTCTGTGCGAGCACCCGTTCCGTGCTCCACGCGATCCCGTTGAACACGGCGGGACACGGCCGGTTCATTCCAACCAGGTAATAGCCGCCGTCGGCGGCCGGCCCGAGCACGATCCGATCGCCCCGCAGCCGCAGCCGGACAAGCGAGGCTTCAATCACCCCCGCGGGAAGGTCGGGCAGATCCGAGCCGATGACGACGACCGATTCGGCACCCAGTCGAAACACGTCCTCGAAGGCGTGCGCCAGCCGCGTCCCGAGGTCCTCGCCGCGCTGGGCGATGAGGTCGATCCCCGGCCCTGCCAGCTCGCGCATCTGCTCGCACGCGTGCGCCGGCTCGCACGCGATGACGTGCTGCGCGCCGGGCACGGCCCGCATCGCCTCGAGCGTGTCGAGGAACAGCGCCTCACGCAGCTCCGCGTGCGCCGCCTCGTTCGCCAGGTTGGCGAGCCTTGTCTTGCCCGTGGTCCAGGGCGCGCGCGCCATCATCACGACGGCATGCGGCTTCCGGCCGAAGTACGCCTGCGCGAGGCGCGCGGGCGACGCCCCGAGCAGGAACTGCGCCACCAGCCTGAAGTTCTGGCGGCTTCGGCGGAACCAGCCGTCGCGCTCCCATCGGCGCGCCGAGGTCAGCACCGGCGATCGGCAGGGCTCGATCCGACCGATTCTGCTGATCCGCCGGACGAAGTCGACGTCCTCCATCAGCGGCAGGTCGCGGTATCCGCCTGCCTGCTCGAAGATCTTCCTCCTGACGAACAGGGCCTGGTCGCCGTACGGAAGACCGAGAAGCGCGACCCTCAGCCGCACGCCGGCCTCGATGACCCTGGCCTGCCAGGCGCGGCTGTCGATCGAGAGCCTGAACGCGCCGCCAACGGTGTCCGCCCGCTCGTCCGCCCGGGCGAGCACGTCGAGCCAGTCGTCGGGCAGTGTTGAATCGGCGTGGAGGAACAGCAGCCAGCGGCCGCGCGCGGCCGCGGCGCCGGCGTTCATCTGGACCGCACGGCCACGCGGTGCCGAGATCCACTTCGTTCCGTGGTAACGCTCGCGCAGGCGCTCGTATCGACGCTCCTCGCCGCCCGCGCACGCCACGAGCACTTCCACCCGCGCGGACGCGCGGACGTGCGCGAGGGCTCGCGAGAGCGCCTCTTCGTCCCGCCACACCGGGATCACGACGCTGACGAGCGGTTCCCCGGACGTTCGACGTGCTGGCATCCGCATGACCGGGCGGTGACGCCGTCAGGCTCAGGCGGCGACCCGGTAGTGGAGGCCGCGATAGAGCCAGGCAAACCCGGCGCCGAGAATCAAGCCGAAGATGAGGTGTCCCATCAGGCTGCCCATCGCGACGACGCGCATGGGCGGCATCATCAGGGGCGCCAACGCGGGCATGCCGAGCAGGATGGGCATCAGGATCAGCCCGCCGACGATCCACCACGCGAACCCGTACGCGGCGCCCCAGCCGAGCGCCGACGCGTAGCCGTGGACCCGGCCGCCAAGGAGCCAGCCGAAGATCGCGCCGATCACCGCGCTGTTGAACAGGTGATACAGCCAGCCGACGGCGATCGAGGGTGACCCGACGATCTGGCCGACCATGGCCATCATCGGCATCCGGCCCCCGTCCGGCGTTGGCGCGGACATCATCTGCATCATCATCCCGAACACGACGCCGCCGATGACACCCGCGACAACCGACGCGCTGATTTTCGAGGACATCGCATCACCTCCGTGAAATCCCCCGGTTTTGTGAGTCTCGGGCCGCGCGCAAACGTTACGCGGCCGCCGCCTGAGGTCGAACGGCCGAGTTTCAGACTGAAGCGCCGAGGTTGGGCCGGCAGGTTTCTTCAAAGTCCGGCTCGAGCGCGAGCCCCAACCCCATCACCAACCGATTGGCAAACGAGAAATACGCAACCGTCAACACGGCATCGAGGATCGCGCGGTCCGACAGGCCCGCCGCGCGCAGCGTGGCGATATCGGCTGCCGACATCTTCTCCGGCGTGCGCGCCAGCCGCGCGGCCCAGTCGAACACCTCCGGCGGCAGAGACGACGGGCCGCCGAGCTGAGCGAGCGCCGCACCATGATGCGCCGCGCAGTACTCGCACGAGTTCGCGCGCGAGACAGCCACGGCCAGCGCTTCGCGGTCGGCCCGCGAGAGCGGGGAGGGTTGAAACATCAGCGCTTTGTACAACTGGAAATGGGTCTCGAGCACCTTCGGGTTCAGCGACTGCGCCTGGTGAATCCCGGCGACGCCTCCGCGGGCCCCCGCGATCCGCTCGTACATGTCCTTCAACGCCCCCGTCGCGTCTGAAGGCGGGATGCCGTCTATCCACATCGTTGCCCTCCTGAAGCCGCGTCAGCGGACGCGCCGCAGCCGGTCCGGATCGCGGAGACGAATGCTCCGCCGATCCATCTCCATGACGCCCTGGTGGCGCCAGACCTGGAGAATGCCGTTCACGGTTTCGCGTGTGAGGCCCACCAGCTTTCCCAAGTCCCCCTGGCTGAGCCGCAGCGGGAGCAGCACTCCCCCGCCGTCGCGGATGCCGTGCTGGTCGGAAAGCTCGAGGATGGCGTGGGCCAGGCGCGCGGGCGCGCTCTTTCCGAGCAGCTCTCCGACGCGCGTGCGGAACGTGCGGAGGCGCAGGCCGACGAGCTTGCTCACGTGCCGGCCGAACGCCGGCGTTTCCTCGATCAGCCGGAACATCAGCTCGCGCGGCACCTCGCAGAGCACGGTATCGTCCACCGCTTCGGCCCGGTGCTCCTGCGGCTCATCGTCGCCGAGCAGCGCAAGCTCGCCGAGAATGTCCCCCGGCATCAGGAGCGCCAGGATGACCTCGGATCCTTCCGGCGAGCTTCCGACGATCTTCACCGCCCCGACCTTTACGACATACACGTGCTGGCTGGGGTCGCCGGGTAAATAGATTGCCTGCCCGCGCTGAACGTGCAGCATGCGGGCATGCCTCTCCACGCACAGCTTCTGATCGTCGGACAGCCCGGAGAGCAGCCCGAAACGCTCGAAGTACCACAGCGCGGAATGATTGTTCGCCATATGCGTGAGTGGGCGCCTACCGGCCCTCGGCACGAAACGCCGCCAGGAGATCCTCGCTGGGCGCGGCGGAAGGCTCCCGGCCCGGAAGCCGGCGAAGCGCCTGCATGACCAGGGCCATCTGGCGGACGTACTCCCGGCAGAACCGGCACATCATCAGGTGCAACCGTACTTCCAGGCGCACGTGCCACGGCAGGGCGCCATCAAGGTAGCCGCTCGCGCGCTGGGTGATCTCCCGGCAGTTCAACATCTTGATTCAGTTCGGTCGGCCGCGGCACGCCGCGGCTTCAGCCCCGCTTCAGGTGTTTCTCCAGCGCCGCGCGCACTTTCGTCCTGGCGCGGTGCAGGAGCACCCGCTGATTAGTCTCGCTGATGGCCAGCATGTTACACACGTCCCCGGCCTCGATCCCTTCGACATCGCGCAGCGTGACCACCGCCTGCTGGTTCGGTGGGAGGCTCGCGATGGCGTTCTCCAGGCACTGCACCGTCTCGGCGCGCAGGAGCAGATCTTCCGGGTCCTGCTCCTGCCATAACGACGGCGGCTGCGTCCATCGTCCTTCGGCCGAGAAGCGATCGAGGAGATCCGCATCGCCTCCCTCCGTATCCTGGAGCGCGGAGAAGGTCAGCGTGCGCCGGTCGCGCGCGCCGCGGCTTCGCGCGCGGTTCACGAGGATGCGGAAGATCCAGGTCTTGAGAGAGGCGCGGCGCTCGAAGGATTTCAGCCCCTTGACGACGCCCAGCCAGGTTTCCTGCACCACCTCCTCCGCCGCGCCGCGATCGGAGACGAAGGTGAGCGCCAGCCGGAGGAGAGAGGCGTGGTGTGCGGTCACCAGCTCGGAGAACGCCGCCTCGTCTCCCGCCAGCAGCCGCGCCAGGACGGCATCGTCGGCTTCAGCCGCAGCTTCGGATCTCACGTGACCTCGCCCCTCCATAGACGCCGCGGCATCCGAAACGTCCCCGGGGGCAGCGTCAACTGCTGTCTTCGTCCGTGTGGCGGGCACGCGATCGGAACAGGTGGAGCAGGCGGTCGAGGTCTGCGTCCGACGGCAGCGGGCGGGGCAGCCGTCGCAGCGCATCGCGCGTCAACGCGAGCTGGCGCACGTACAGGCGACAGAAACGGCACATCAGCAGGTGCGCGCGGAACTGCAGGCGCTCTCCGAGCGTGAGCTTGCGCTCCATGTAACTGGTCGCGGAGTCGGCGACGTCTCGGCAAGTCAGCATTGTGCCACCGAATAGTCCCGCAAGCACGGCCGTCGTTACGCGACGCCCCAGCGTTGGTGGCCCCCCGAAAGTGTGAATTGAATCACAGTTCTGGCCGCGCTGTAACAACCCGCACTCGCCGCTGACTGAATCGCAATGGAAGCGGTTTCAGCAAGCGCGATGGCCCCCCCGGACGATGCGGACCTGGAGCGGGCGCGCCTCGTCCATCCACCAACCTGGCGCAATCCGCAGCCGGCAGACAAATACGACCTCGTCGTGCTCGGCGGCGGCACGGCCGGGCTGGTCAGCGCGATGGGCGCGGCCGGCCTCGGCGCGCGCGTGGCGCTGGTCGAACGGCATTTTCTTGGAGGCGATTGCCTCAACACCGGCTGCGTGCCGTCCAAGGCGGTGATTCGATCGGCGCGCGCCGTCGGCGAGATCCGGCGCGCCGCCGCGCTGGGCGTGACGGCCGGCGCGGTGCAGGTGGACTTCGCCACGGTGATGGGCCGCATGCGGCGGCGGCGCGCGACGATTGCCGCGCACGATTCGGCGGAACGCCTGCGCGAGGCGGGCATCGACGTCTTCTTCGGCAGCGCGTCGTTTGCCGACGACCGGACGGTCGCGTATCACGGCGGGCGCCTTCGGTTCCGGCGGGCCGTCATCGCGACGGGCGGCCGGCCGACGGCCCCGCCCGTCGCGGGGCTCCACGAGACGCCGTTCTTCACGAACGAAACCATCTTCTCGCTCACCGAGCGGCCGCGACGGCTGCTCGTGATCGGCGCGGGCCCGATCGGCTGCGAGCTGGCGCAGGCGTTCGCGCGCTTCGGCTCCTCCGTCACGGTCCTGGACCAGGCGCCGCAGGTGCTGCCGCGCGAGTCGGCGGCCGCGGCGGCCATCGTCCGGCGCCGGATGGAAAGCGACGGCGTGCGATTCGAAACGGGCATCAGGCTCGATCGCGCCGACGCGCTGCCGGGTGAAGTCCGTTTGCACTACTTCCGCGACGGAGAGCGCCAGGGACGCGCGAGCGTCACCGGCGAGGTGCTCCTGGTCGCTGCCGGCCGCGCGCCCAACATCGAGGGGCTCCGCCTGGACCTGGCCGGCATCAAGGCCACCCCGCGGGGCGTCAGCGTCAACGATCGGCTGCAGACGTCGAACCCGCGCGTGTACGCGTCGGGCGACGTGTGCTCCGACTACAAGTTCACCCACGCCGCCGATGCCATGTCGCGCATCGTCATCCAGAACGCGCTGTTCTTCGGCAGGCGCACGGCAAGTGCCCTGGTCATCCCGTGGGTCACGTACACGGATCCCGAGGTCGCCCACCTCGGCGTGTCCGAGGCGGAAGTGGCGAACAGCGGCGGGCGCCTGCAGACGATCGCCGTGCCGCTCGCGGACGTCGATCGCGCGGTCGTTGACGATGAGACCGACGGCTTCGTGCGGGTGCACCACGAGCGCGGGCGCCTGCGCGGGTGCACGATCGTGGCGCCGCACGCCGGAGAAATGATCGGCGAGGTGGCGTACGCGATGACGCATCGCGGAACGCTCGGGGCGCTCTCCTCGACCGTCCACCCGTACCCGACGCAGGCCGAGGCGCTTCGGAAGGCGGGGGACATGTACCGCCGCCAGTCGCTCACACCGGGCGTTCGCCGGTGGCTCGAACGATATTTTTCATGGACAAGATAGTGACCGATCAGACCGTGCTGCGCGCGCCGGCGACCGTCGTCGAGCGTGCCGAGGGGGCCGCCATCGCCATCGATCCGGCGGGCCCGAACTGGATCGCGACCGACGAGCGCGGCCTGCGCATTCTCCGGCACCTGGACGGCCGTACTCCTCTCGGCGAGGTCGTGCGGGCCTACGCCGCCGAATCCGGCCTGGACGCCGCGCGGGCGTGGCTGCACGTCGACACGTTCACGCGCGACGCCCTGCGGCAGCAGTTCATCTCGACCGACGGCGCGGTGCCGCTGCCCTATCTCGGCCGCGCCGCTTACCTGCGGACCGAGCGGCTCCGCGAGTTCTGGATCCAGGTCAACGACTTCTGCAACCTCGCCTGCGAGCATTGCCTCGTGTCGTCGGGACCGGACGGCGCGAAGGGACTGCCGGCGCCCGCGCTGCGCTCGGCCATCGACCAGGCGGAAGCGCTCGGCGCCGAACGTTTTTATCTCACGGGCGGCGAGCCGCTCGCGCGCGCCGACGCGATCGAGTTGATCGAGGACATCGTCGGGACGCGGCAGCGCGAGCTGGTGCTGATGACCAACGGCACCTTGTTCAAGGGCGCCCGGCTTCGCGCCCTGGCGGCGCTGCCGTCCGACCGGCTGCGCGTGCAGATCAGCCTCGACGGCGCGTCGCCGGAGGTCAACGATCCGATTCGCGGCGCCGGGACGTTCGGGCGCATCCGCGCCGGCATCCGCGCGGCGGTCGATGCCGGCCTGCGCACGACGATCACGATGGTGCTGCTGCGGCGCAACCTGTCGGACGCGCCGGCACTCGTCGAACTCGCGGCGGAGCTCGGCGTCCGAAACGTCCACCTGCTGTGGCCGCATCGCCGCGGCCGCGTGCTCGCGGGGCCGTTCGCCAACCTTCCCTCCGCGTCCGAGATCCTCGAGACCGTGCGCCGCGCGCGTGACGCGGCTGCCGCAAAGGGCGTGACGATCGACAACGTCGAGGAGCTGAGGCTGCGCTTCGACGGCACGCCGCGCGTGAAAAACGACCTCGCGGGGGCTGGATGGACGAGCCTGTGCCTGGCGCCGGACGGCGGCATCTACCCTTCGGCGTCGATGGCCGGGGTTCCGGACCTGCGGTGCGGCAGCGTGCTCGACGCCGCGCTCGAGAGCATCTGGAAGAACAGCCCTGTCCTGAACGACCTGCGCGGCGTGACCGTCGATCAGAAGGCGCAGTGCCGGAGCTGCCACCTCAAGTTTCTCTGCGGCGGCGGGGATCTCGAGCACGGCTACTGGGCTTCGGGCGGCTCGTCGGGACGCGGCAGCTTCGCCGGCCACGATCCCTACTGCGAGCTGTACCAGGGCCTGGCGCGCGATGCCTTGAAGCAGCTCGTCGTCGAGGGGCGCGCGACGGTCCAGCCGCGGTCCGGCTTCGATCGGCCGGTCGTCCTGCGCGGCATGGGTGAGCGCACGCTCCACGACGAGCCGGAGATCGTGCGTACGACGCATTCTGCCTGCGTGTTGTCGGAGGAGGTCGCGGATCGGTCGCGTGCAGCCGTCCGCGAGTTCTACGGCCACGCGGCGGAAGAACCTCAGGCGGAGTTGTGCTGCCCGGTGCGCCCGGACGCAGAAGACCTGGCGCACATCCCGCCTGAGGTCGTTGAACGGTTCTACGGATGCGGCAGCCCGGTGTCGGCGGCCGCGCCGCAGCCGGGAGAGACGCTCGTCGATCTCGGCTCCGGCGCGGGGATCGACTGCTTCATCGCCGCCCGGCGCGTGGGACCGGGCGGGCACGTGTTCGGCGTCGACATGACCGACCAGATGCTCGCGGTGGCGCACGAGTCGAAGCCGCGCGTCGCCGCGGCCCTGGGGTACGACAACGTGGAGTTCCGCAAGGGGATCCTCGAACGGATTCCCCTGGACAACCTCTCGGCCGACATCGTGACGTCGAACTGCGTCATCAACCTGTCGCCCGACAAGCCCGCGGTGTTCCGCGAGATCTGGCGCGTGCTGCGCGACGGTGGCCGCGCGGTTCTGGCCGACATCGTCTCGGACACCGAGGTGCCCCCACCGATGCGCGCCGACGGCCAGCTCTGGGGCGAGTGCATCAGCGGCGCCCTCTCGGAGGACGCGTTTCTCGCCGCGCTCGAGCGCGCCGGCTTTTACGGCATCACGGTGCTGAAGAAGATGTTCTGGCGCGAGGTCGAAGGCACGCACTTCTACTCGGTGACCGTGCGCGGATTCAAGTTCGAGAAGAAGGCCGGCTGCCGCTATATCGGCCAGTACGCCGTCTATCTCGGGCCGATGAAAAGCGTGACCGACGAGGAGGGACATCTCTTCCCGCGCGGTGTTCCCGTGGAGGTGTGCACGGACACGGCGGCCAAACTCGGGGCGCCGCCGTATGCCGGCGGCTTCGCGGTGCTCGACGGGATCGCGTCGACGGCGGCGATCGACGGCGGCGGCGCCCGCTGCGGCGCGGACGGGAGCTGCTGCTGATGCCGGTGACGCTCGCCATCCTGACTGCCGCCGGAGCGGCGGTGCTCGGGTTTGCCAATGGCGCGAACGACGTGTCGAAGGGCGTGGCCACGCTCGCCGGCACGGGACGCGCCTCGTATCGAACGGCGATCGCCTGGGGCACGCTATGGACGTTGGCCGGCGCGCTGGCGTCCTTCGCGATTTCCGCCGGGCTCGTCAACGCGTTCACGTCGGCGATTGTCGGACCGGAGGTGCTCGCGCTGCCCACCTTTCCGCTGGCCGTCGCCACGGGAGCGGCCGCGTGGGTCATCTTCGCGTCGCTGACCGGCCTCCCGGTCTCGACGACGCACGCCGTGACCGGCGGGATCGTGGGCGTCGCGCTGGCGGCGGGCGGTGCCGGCTCGGTCAGGTGGTGGGTTCTGCTGTCCGGCATAGCGGCGCCGCTTGCGGTGAGCCCGCTGGCTTCCGCCGCGATTGGCTACGCCGTCCAGGGTTTCGGCGCGCGCGTCGCGCCGGCGTGCGTGTGCGTCGAAGAAAGCGGCGTCGCGGCCGGTCTGACTGGCGCCGATGGCGCCGCCTCGGCCGTGTTCGCGCCGGGCGTCGTCGTCCGCACGTGCCGATGCGCTGAGGGCGGCGGCGGCCTGCCGGCCGGCGGCACGGGCGGAGGCTGGCGCCTCTTCCCGGCGCAGGCGCTGCACTGGGGCGCGTCAGCGGCGTTGAGCTTCGCGCGCGGCGTGAACGACAACGCGAAGATCGCGGCGATCGGCGCGTTGGGACTGACCGCGCTGCACGCGGATCTCCGGGTGGCGTTCGCGGTCACGGGGCGGCGATGACCATCGGCAGCTACGCCGGCGGCCTTCGCGTGACGCGCACGCTCGGCGCGCGCGTCGTCGACATGGACCAGAGCACGGGGCTGGCCGCGTCGATCGTCAGCGCGGCGCTGGTGCTCTCTGCGTCGTTCTACGCGCTGCCCGTGTCCACCACCCACGTGGCCACCGGCGCCATCGTCGGCGCCGGTCTTCGGCAGGATGTCGCCGCGGTGCGGTGGGGGCGGGTGGGCGGGCTGGTGAGCGCGTGGGTGGTGACCCTGCCGGTCTCCGCCGCGCTCGCCGCGGCCACCCTGTGGGCGCTGGGATTCGCGGCATGACGAAGAGACGGATCGCACTCGTCGGGCTGCTCGTCGCCGGTGCGGCGACCGCGGCGTACGCCCTGCCTGTCGCCGGCTGGATCACGGCCATCGCCGCGCGCGCGCGGAACACGGGCCCGCTCGGCGTCGCGATGTTCTTCGCGGCGTATGTCATCAGCACCGTGGCGTTCCTGCCGGGATCGATCCTGACGCTCGCGGCCGGCTTCGCCTTCGGTCCGTTCTGGGGGCTGGCGGTCGCCTCGCCCGCCAGCGTCTGCGGCGCGACGTGCGCGTTCCTTCTCGGCCGCACGCTGCTTCGGGACTGGGCGGCCGCCCGCGTCGGCCGGTCTCCGCGGCTGAAGGCGGTCGACGGCGCAATCGGGCGAGAGGCGTTCAAGATCGTCGTGCTGCTGCGCCTCTCGCCGCTCTTCCCCTTCAACGTCTTGAACTATGCGCTCAGCCTGACGCAGGTCCGTCTCCGCACGTACGTTCTGGCGTCGTTTCTCGGGATGCTTCCGGGGACGGCGCTGTACGTGTACCTCGGCGCGCTGGCGCCGGCCGCCGCCGAGTTGTCGTCGGCCGGCGGCGGAGGAGGAAGCGCGCGGATGGTCCTGTATGTTGGCGGCCTGGCCGCGACGGCGGCCGCCGCCACGATCGCCGCGCGCGCCGCGCGCGCGGCGCTCAAGGCATCGCTGCAGGAGACCGCGTGAGATGAAGAGGGCCCTCAGCGCGTTCGGCCTTGCGATCGGCATCGCCGCTGTTTCACACGCCGGACCTGCGCCGGGCGCCCGCGCGTTCGATCACGAGTACGTCGCGTACGCGGATGTCCTCAAGAGGCACGTCCGCTATCCACGCGTCGACTACGCCGCGCTCAAGGCAGACCGCGCGCGGCTCGATCGCGCCGTCGCCGAGTTCGCCTCGCCCGCGGCCGCGGGCGAGCGCGGCTGGTCGCGCGAACAGCGGATGGCCTTCTGGATCAACGCGTACAACGCGTTCACGCTCCGCGCCATCGTCGATCACTACCCGATTCGTTCGGCCTGGTTGACGGTGTACCCGCGCAACAGCATCCGGCAGATCGACGGCGTGTGGACCGAGATGAAATGGCAGGCGGCGGGCCGAACCGTCTCGCTCGACGAGATCGAGCACGGCATCCTGCGCCCGACGTTCAAGGACGCACGCATTCACTTCGCGGTGAACTGCGCCTCGGTCTCGTGCCCGCCCCTGGCGGGCGAGCCGTACCGGCCGAAGACCCTGAGCGCGCAGTTGGACCAGGCGGGGCGGCGGTACCTCGCGAGCGAGGAAGGCCTGCAGATCGACGGCGACGCCTTCCGGGTGTCGAGCATCTTCAAGTGGTACGGCGGCGATTTCATCGGGCAGCACGCGCGCCTGGTGCCCGGCACCGGGGACGCGCACGAGCGGGCGATTCTCGGCGCGGTCGTGAAGTACGGCCCGCCGGCGGCGGCAGATCTGGCACGGAGCGGCCGCCCCTCCATCAGGTATCTCTCTTACGACTGGTCGCTCAACGACATCCAGCGTTGACGGAGCTCCCCATGCGATTCGGATCACTTCCCGCGCTCACAGCGTGCCTGGCGGTCGCGGCGGCGACCCTGGTGGCGGTCACCGCGGCCGGGCAAAGCGAGGGGGACGACGACCGGCTGCACGTCATCCTGCCGCGCGATGCGATCCCGGCGATCTTCAACCCGGAGTTCGAGCCGGCGTCGAAGGCGCCGCTGCGTGACAACGAGCTGGTGCTCGGCGTCGTCGGCGAGCGCGAGCAGCGCGCGTACTCCACCTGGCTGCTCGATCGGCACGAGATCGTGAACGACGTCTTCGAGGGGCGGCCGATCGCGGCGACCTGGTGACCGCTCTGCGGCACTGGCATCGTGTATGCCAGAGAGACGGGCGGGCGGGTGCTTTCTTTCGGCGTGTCCGGCATGTTGTTTCGCGACGGGCTCGTGATGTACGACCGCGAGACCGGCACGCTGTGGACGCACGTGGATGGCCGGGGCGTGAAGGGCCCCTTGATGGGACGCGCGCTCGAGGTCGTCCCGTCCGTGCACGCGACGTGGAAGCAGTGGAAGCAGCTCTATCCGAACAGCCTGGTGCTGAGGCAGCGCGGCGTCCGGAATTCGGCGTACGAGACGTACAACAGGGACCCCGGCCGCATCGGCATCCTGAACCGGCGGGTCCGCGACAAGCGGCTGCCGCCCAAGGAGCGCATCATCGGCGTGCGAGCCGGCGAGGGGGCAATCGCGTTCGTCGAGCGGGACGTGCGCGACGCGCGCCTCGCGGAGGCGACGGCGGGATCGCTGCCCGTCGTCCTGGTCGCCGCAGGAGACGATCACCCGATCGTCGCGTTCGGCCGGCGCGTGTCGGGCCGCGTGCTCTCGTTCCGCCTCATCGAAGGCACGCCCGCGGCGCTCGAAGATCGCGAGACCGGCAGCCGCTGGTCGATTGCCGACGGCCGCGCGGTATCAGGTCCGCTCAAAGGCGCGCAGCTCGAGCGGGCGCCCGCCTATCCGGCGTTCTGGTTCGGGTGGCTGGGGTACTTTCCCGGAACGGATCTCTGGAAGCGCTGACGCGCCGCTCGACATCGTCGTGCGCGCCTGTTCAGCGGCCGACGGCGAGAACGAGCACACGGTTGCGCGCCGCATCGGCCGCATACAGCGTGCGCCCGTCCGGCGACACGGCGACGTGCTCGGGGGAATACACCTTCGGATCAGCGTTCGGAACGCGCCATTCGGTGACGTACTCGCCTTCCGGCGACAGCATGACCACCCGGTGGTTGCCGCTGTCGGCGAGGTGGAGCACGCCGCGCCGATCGACCGCAACGCCGCTCGGAACGAAGAACCCGCTCGTCGAGCCGGCTGGTCGCGGCCAGACCCAGAACAGGTGGTACCCGGCTCGCCGCAGCGGTCTGCCCTCCGTGTCGAACCACTGCACCTGGTAGTTGTACGCGTCGGCGACGATCAGCTCGCCACCCCCGGTCACCGCGACGGCGGTCGGATAGTGCAGCGCGCCAGGGCCGATGCGCCCCGGCCGGCCGATCACCTGCGCGAACGACCCGTTCGAGTGCCACTTCTGTATCCGATGGTTGTAGAAATCCGCGACGTAGACCCCACCGGCCCCATCGACAGCCACGCCGGCGGGCGCGTTGAACTCTCCGGGGCCCGATCCCGAGCGACCGAACGCGACGATGAACGTGCCGTTCGGGGTGAATTTCTGAACGCGATCCTGCTCGTAGTCGGAGACGTACACCGAGCCGTCCGGTCCGGCCGCGATCCCCACGGGATTCCTGAACTCTCCCGGGCCGTCCCCCTCCGTTCCCCACGCGCCCAGGACGTCGCCGGACGCGCTGAAGCGGACGACGCGCAGCCGCGCGTCGGTCACGTACACGTCGCCGGTGGGCGCAGCCGCGACACCGATCGGCCGGAGGAGCCTGCCGGCCGGCGCCGCGATCCCATTCCACTGCGCCCGCAGCGCGTACCGCGCGGCGTCGGGCCGCGCTTGCGGAATCGTCCATCGGGTTCCCCATGCGGCGATGGCGGAGGCGACCGCGGCAACCGCCATCACGGCGAGGAAGCCGGCCACGCGGGCCGCAAGACATGGCGGGCGCGCAGGCATCAGGGCGCCGTCTTCCACTCGATCTTGCCGGGCGTGAAGCCCGCCTTCCGGATCGCCCGCTGAATGTCCGCGCCGGTCACCGTGGCGCCGGGCGCAAGCGTCACGACGGCCTGGTTTTTTTCCAGTTCGACGTGTACGCGCGCGACGCCGGCGAGCTTCTTGAGCTGCTTCTGGATCCCGTACGCGCAGAAAGGACACTGCATGCCCCGCACGGTGACGACGGCCTGCTTCGGGGCGGCCTCCGGCTGCTGAGCGATTGCCCGCGACGGGCCGGCGAACAGCCACACGGCCGCCAGGACCGCAATCGGCGTTTGCAGCCGCCGCGCGCGCAGAGAGAGAGATGTGCGCATGGTGAATTCACCCTTCTCCGTTCAGAATGGCAGCGTCACGTTCCAGCGGACGCCGGCCATCACACGGAAATCGCTCCGCAGTCCCGCGCCCCGGGGATCGTCCACGACGGGTATCTGCACGATCCCCTCGACGATGACGCGCGTCGTGACGTGCTGCAGGCCGAGGTCCACGTCCCACCGGGTGCCGCCGGAATCTGGATCGGGGACGCCCGCGCTGCGATGCCTGCCCTGCACCACCAGATTGGACTCGACGACGGCGAAAAGGAAAGCGGGGACGCCGCCGCCGAGCCGTCGCGGCCACACGCGATATTGAAACGACACGTCGGCGAACGACTCGTCGCCGAACTCGAAGCCGTCCGCTGCGGTGGTTCTCCTCACCCCGGCGTCGGCATCGATCTCCCACTGTTTGGTCTGGAACGTGACGGCGGCGCCGCCGAGCACGTCCCAGGAGCCCGAGCCCGGCTGCAGCGGTCGCGGCAGCCGGCCGAGCGCGTCCGACTCGTCGCTCTCGCCCGTCGGGAGCTTCAGCCCGCCGAACGGCGCAATCCGGAGCGTCGACGCCGTCGTGTCGACGGAGTACAGCGTGTACCTGGCAAAGGCGGCGACGTCGCCGAGCCCCGTGCTGTCGCGGGTCACGCGGCCCATGGGGGTGGTGGCCGTCATCGATTTGCGCGCGATCGGCACGACGCCGAAGATCGCCAGCCGCGGCGTCGCGCCGACCGCCACGGCCAGCGGCACGCCCTGCACGGTCAGCTCGCGGTCCGCCGGCGTCGGATCGCCGGACGCGCGGACGAGCAGGTACTGGCCGCGGATCACGGCCTGCCCCTGCGCGACCGGCAGCGCCGTGAGAAACGTGATCGGCCCGGCGAGGGCGGCGCGCGGCGGACAGAGCAGCGCGATCCCCAGCGCCGCTAGAAGTCGTACCCGATCCACACGGAGAAGCGTGGCTCTCTGAACCATTCGCTGCCGCTCTTCCCTGCCTGCCGTCCCTGGAGGGCGAACACGGCGTCCTCCCACCGGCGGTTGAACAGCGTCCGCCACGACCAGTCGAAGTGTATCGGGAATCCCAGCGCGAAGGTCTCGAGCCCGAGGCCGTAGGAGGCGCGCCCGTCCACCAGCTTGAATCCCGGAATGCTCTCGGCCGGGCCGAACACCAGCTGCGCTCCGGTCGGCGACAGCGGATCCGGCGCGAAGCCGAGGAGCGGCGTGTGCTCGACCGTCTTGCCGGTCCAGAGCTTGAACGACCGGCCGTTCAGGCCGGCGCCGCCGAAGTTCGCGAACATCACGCCGCGCAGGCCGCCGATGACGCCGAGCGGGGTGAGCGCCGCTTCGATGAGCGGGAATCTCAGCTCCGCGTTCGCGAAGAGCGCCTTGTTCCCGAGAAACTCCAGGTAGTCGTAGCCGCGCAGCTCGGAGTTGCCGCCGAAGTACAGGAAGCCGGGGACGTCTCCCCAGCTCCGGTAGCCGCGCAGGCGAAGGGCGAGCACGCCGTTGGTGGCGAGCCGCAAGTAGTAGCGCGCGTCGAGGTCGGCGGTCTGCCGCGACAGCAGGCCGCCGAACGACGGCGCGTACTCGTATCCGACGCGGAGGGTGTCACCCGCCAGCGGCCCGTATTCGCGGAAGACCGTCGTCTCCCGCACGTACGCCACTCCGAGGGGCATCAGGTTGCCATCCGAGAACACGGTCCGCCCCAGCCGCTCGCGCTGGAACTGGTCGGCGAGCTCCTGGAGCGCCGGCTCCTCGAACTCCTGCTTGAAGCTCATGAAGCCGCCGGAGAACTCCACGCGGGCGTAGCGGTTCAAGGGGTAGATGCCGAACGCCGTGATGCCGCGCGCGGTCTGCGTCGCGCGCGCGGTGTCGCGGTCGAGAAAGGCGAGCTGCTGGTCGAACAGCACGCCGGGCTGGTTGCCGAAGAAGAACTGCGTCTGCGAGAAGCCCTGCAGCGCGTATTGCAGCCGCCGCCCGATGTTCACGTACGACACGGCCGCCGACTGGAACTGCGAGACGGAGGCGGCGAACAGGTTGAGCTGCTGGTTCCCGAGCACGTCGGTGAAGGTGAGCTGCGTGCCGCCGAACAGGTCGCCGCCGCTCGTCACGCCGACGTTCACCGGCGGCCGTCCCTCGAGGAGCATCTTCTCGAAGGCGCCCTTCTTCCGCCGGTTGCTCTCGATGAGCGTGTGCTCGAGCGGCGGCTGGAAGTCGACGATCGGCCCCGGCGTGCCGAAATCCGCGCTCGCGATTGTCGCGACCGGCTCGCCGCGCGTCAGCGTGTGGATGCTGTACTCCCCCTTGTGGTACGTGACAAACGCGATGCGCCGCTGCGCCCCGTCGCGGAGCACGACGGGCGAGACGTTCGCCGTCAGCGTGTCGGTGAGCTGGCGCAGCTCGCCGTTGGCGAGGTTCAGCGTCCAGAGGTTGTAGATCTGGCCGTTGCGCGCGATGTCCGGAGCGACGACCAGCCGCGGGTCCACGGCCGTCGAGGGAAACACGATCGTGTCCCGGTCGAGGAACTGCGCCCCCCCATCGTCGTGGGTGCCGAAGCTGACCTGGACTTTCTTCCCGCTCGACAGGTCCAGGCGGAACAGCTTGTTGCTGCCGCTGACGCGCGCCAGGTAGACGAGCGACGTGCCGTCGGGCGAGAACACCGGGGCGAAGTCGCCGAAGGCGTCACCGGTCAGGTTGCGGACATCCCCGGTCTGCACGTCGACGAGGAAGATGTCGCCGACCGCGCCGCTCAGCGCCGAGAACGCCACCGTCCGGCCGTCCGGGCTGACGCTCGGCGACTCCGGCATGTCCACGGTCTTCAGCGGGACGCGCCTGTCGATCTTGCCCGTCGCGACGTTCTGGAGGATCAGCGTCTTGTGCTTCTCGGTCCGCGCGAAGTACGCGATGACGTCCCCGGCGGGGCTCCACGACATCCAGGGCACCGCGTTGTTGCGGAAGCCGCCGGGGGACGCGATGTATTCGAACCCGCGGTCCTTGTTGAAGCCGCTCGTCATGTTGCGGATCACGCGGCCGTCGGCGGCGGAGATGAGCAGGATGTCCAGTTCCTGGTCCTTCCGGTTCCCGGCGGCGACGGCCAGCATCTCACTCGAGGGGGAGGCGGCAATCGAGAGCGCGACGGGGTACGGCGTCTTCTCGCGATCCGGCGCCAGGTTGCGGCCGTAATCGCCGGCAATTTCGCGGTCGCGGAACGGCTTGAACCGGTCCCTGAGGTACTTCCGGAACTGCTCGTCGAATTCCTCGGACTTCAGGCGGAGCGCCTCCTCGTACGGGCTCTCCCCCCCGCCGATGACGGTCTTGCGCAGCGAGAACAGGAAGCGGCGGATCCCCTCCTTGCCCCAGCGCGACTCGATGAACTCGAACGCCGCGTGCCCGAGGTTGTACGGCAGCCGCCCGTCGACGAACGCCGCCCCCTGGAAATCGCTCATCCGCGGAATGCCGTCGGCCAGCGCCGCATCGCGCACCGTCATCAGGTCGAACGCGTTCCAGTACCCGGTCAGGTAATCGGCCAGTCCTTCATCCACCCACAACGGCAGCGAGCGCCGCACCAGCGAGCGCGGGATGATGTCGAACTCGAACTGGTGCGTCAGCTCGTGGGTGATCAGCCGGTAGAGCGCGTCCGACGGCTCGTCGATCGGCAGGACGATGCGGTGGCGGAACGGCTCGGCGAACGCCAGCACGCCTTCCGGAAGCTCGGCCGGCTCGATGTTCTGCTGCTGGAACTCGCTCTGGGTCTTGAACAGCACCAGCGGCACCTTGTGCCCCAGGTCGTGCTTCAAATCGGCGCTGATCTGCTGGTACGCGCTCTCGGCGTAGCTCGCGACGCGCTCGAGATGCACCTCGGTCTCGGGGTAGTAATAGATTTCGAAGTGGTCGGTCGTGTAGACGTGCCACTCGAACGAGTCGTACTGGATCCGGTTCTTGCCGTGGTACGGGAAGAACGGCGTCTGCGCGTGAGCCGCGACCGTGGCGGCAACCACGGCGGCACAGGTGACTGACAGGATCCGGGCGGACAAGCTGGACGACAGCCGATTCGGTTCCATCGAAGCCTCACACCGACGCGCCTGACTGGTTCGCTCGGCCCCCACCACGCACGCGTCGCAACGGTGTGGTCCGGCGCATCGGCCGCGCGTTACGGCCAGGCCGCGTTGCAGTGAGGTTCCTCACAGCCGCCGGCGCGGCACGGACGCGGAGCCGTCCGAAACAGGGCGCGTGTGTGAATCGCCTCACGTAACGCCACTCCTCCGTCACGGACTGGAAATAGGACTGGAAATACAAGAGGAGGCGATCCATGTCGCGCACGCAAGACGAGATTTCAAGCGAGAGAAACACGCGGCGGAACGTGTACAGGGGCTCCGCCGTGCTGCTGTCCCTGCTGTGGCTGGCGATGCCCGGCGCCGCGCAGGAGCAGCGGGCGGCGATTGAAGGCGTGGTCAAAGACACATCCGGCGCCGTGCTGCCGGGAGTGACGGTGGAAGCGCGCAGCGCGGGCGGCGTCGTCCAGTCGGCGACGACCGACAACAGCGGAGCGTACCGGTTCCCCTCGCTGGCACCCGGGACCTACCACGTCGCGGCGCAACTCTCGGGATTCACACCGGCGTCAGCCACCGGCGTGCAGGCGGCCGTCGGACAGATCAAGAAAGTGGATTTCAGCCTCGGCGTGGCGGGCGTGGCCGAGTCGGTCCAGGTGTCCGCGGAGTCGGCGATCGTCGACGTGAAACAGAGCGAGAAGTCGACCCACATCCGCGCCGAGTTCCTCGAGAAGCTGCCCAAGGGGCGGGACTTCTCGACGATCGTGGCCCAGGCGCCGGGCGTCAACACGGAGGGGCGCTTCGGCGGCGGCATCTCGATCGACGGCGCCAGCGCCGGTGAGAACCGCTTCTACGTGGACGGTGTCGACACCACGCAGATGGTCAACGGCAGCCAGGGCAAGGGCGTGGTCACCGAGTTCATCGATGACGTCGAGGTCCGGTCGAGCGGGTACACCGCCGAGTTCGGCGGCTCGACGGGCGGCGTGCTCAACGTCGTCAGCAAGAGCGGCAGCAACGCGTTCCACGGCGAGGGGACGTTCCACTTTTCAGGGGATGCCTTGACCGGCAGCCGGCGGCCGACGCTGCGGCTCGGCCTCGAGAATTCGCGCATCGCCGAGTTCGTGACGTTCCCCGAAGACGACGAGACGCGCATCGAGCCGGGGTTCAGCATCGGCGGGCCGATCGTGAAGGACCGCGTCTGGTTCTTCGGCGGCTACCTGCCGGCAATCACCAACACCGAGCGCACCGTGACGCTGAGGGCGACCGGCCAGGCGCTGACGCGCGAGCAGGACGTGACGGCCCACAACGCGGCGGCCAACGTGCGCAGCCAGATCACCGACCGGCTGGTCGGCCGCATTGCCTACAACCTCAGCCGCTCGAAACGTGAAGGGCTCCTGCCGTCTTTGAGCGGCACCGATGCCCCCGACACCCTGTTCGACATCGACACCACCTTCCCGAACTGGTCGCTCTCCGGCCACCTCGACTACGTCGCGAACGACCGGTTGTACTTCGGCGTGAGGGGCGGCTACTTCTTCAGCGACATCGAAGACGACGGGATTCCTCAAGCACCGGGGATTTCGTTCATCACGTCGAACATCGGGATGCCGGGAGTACCGGCGGCGTTCCAGCGGGCGACCGGGTTCCGGAACGTCTCGACGAACTTCGAGACACGGAAGGACGAGAAGACGAGGCTGAACTTCCAGGCCGACACGACCTACTACGCCAGCTTCGGCGGCCAGCACACCTTCAAGGGGGGCGTGCAGGTGGACCGCATCGGCAACAACGTCGATGCCGGAGAAACGGGCCATCGGACGCAGATCTTCTGGAACGAGAGCTTCCGCGGCCAGCGGGGCCAGTTCGGCTACTACCGGATCCGCAGCAACGGCCTTCGTCCCGAGCTGGGATTCCTGCGGGGCGGCGACATCGACAGCAACAACGTCGGGCTGTTCATCCAGGACGCGTGGACGCCGAACGACCGGCTGACGCTCAATCTCGGCCTGAGGACCGAGAACGAGAACGTGCCGTCGTTCACCACGGAAGGGGGCATCGCGTCGTCCGCCGTCGAGTGGGATTTCGCCGACAAGCTGGCGCCGCGCGTCGGCTTCGCGTACGACATCAACGGCGACGGGCGCTGGAAGGCGTACGGCTCGTGGGGGATCTTCTACGACATCATGAAGCTCGAGCTGCCGCGCGGGTCGTTCGGCGGCGAGCACTGGCTCGAGTACTGGTACACGCTCGACACCCCGGACTTCAACGCGCTCAATCCGGCGAGCTGCCCGCCAGCCTGCCCGGGCCGCCTGCTCCTCGGGCCCGTGAACTTCCGGAGCCCGTCCAACTCACCGGGCGACGAGACGATCGATCCGGGCATCGATCCGACGCGCTCGCAGGAGGCGGTCTTCGGCCTGGATCACGCGCTGACACCGACGATCTCGGTCGGCGTGCGGTACGTGCACAAGCAGATCGACAAGGCGGTCGAAGACATCGGCTTCCTCGACGAGAACCAGAACGAGATCTTCAAGATCGGCAACCCGGGGTTCAGCCAGTCGGCGAGCTTCGTGCCTGAGGGAGGCACGACCCCCATTCCGTTCCCCGAGGCGGTGCGCGATTACGACAGCCTTGAGTTCTCGGTCAACAGGAACCTGTCGGACCGGTGGGCGCTGCGGGCGAGCTACCTGTGGAGCCGCCTGTACGGCAACTACTCGGGCCTGGCGCAGTCCGACGAGCCGGGACGCCTCAGCCCGAACGTCGGCCGGAACTTCGACAGCCCGGTGATGTCGTTCAACGAGCGCGGCGAGTCGATCCTCGGCCGGCTGGCCACCGATCGCCCGCACCAGTTCAAGGCGCATTTCATCTACGACCTGCCGTTCGGCACGACCGTCGGCGTGAGCCAGTTCGTGTCGAGCGGCGTGCCCGTCACCCGCGAGGCGGCGTTTATCGCAGGCAACGCCTTCCCCGTGATGTATCTCGGGAGAAAGAGCGACGGCCGCACGTCGGTCTTCTCCCAGACCGACCTGACGGTGCAGCACGATTTCGGCGTCGGGAACGGTCAGAAGCTGCAGGTTGGCTTCAACATCCTGAACCTCTTCGACGAAGAGAACGAGACCGAGAAGTTCCGCACCGAGCTCGCCTCGGGCCAGTCGGTCAACGTCACCGAGACACAGTTCTTCTCGGGCGTGGACACGCGCGCGCTCATCGCGGCGCAGGGGCTGCGGCAGGATCCCAGGTTCCTGCTGCCGTCCGCCTTCCAGGCGCCGATCGAAGCGCGGTTCACCGTGCGCTACCTGTTCTGAGCCAGACAGCGCTGGCAACGGCCGCGGGACTATCGAGGTCCCGCGGCCGTCCGGCACTGAGACGTTGTCCACCCGCGCGTCCGGCATGAACGGCCTGGCGGCGGCGCTGTTCCTGACGACCGCGAGCTTCGTGCTCGCGCGAACGGGCCGCGACGCCCTCTATTTCCAGGCGGGCGGCATCGACGACCTTCCGCTGGCCTACCTGGGCATGGCGGCGCTGTCGCTGCCGGTTGCCGGCGCCACGCTGGGATTGATGCGGCTGGCCGGCGCGAGGCGGGCGCGGCTGATCGCGCCGGTGGCGATGGCCGCGATCCTCCTCGTGTACGCGTCGGTCGCGCGGCCGGGCGCCGGCCCGCTGATGACGACCTTCTTCCTCTTCGTGCCGCTCGCCTACGGCGTCCTCTTCTCGATGACATGGCTGCTCGGCGCCGAGATCCTCGCGGCGCGCGAACCCGCCCCGCGCGCGCGCGCGTACAGCCGCGCCGGCGCCGCGTCGCTCGCAGGCAGCCTGGCGGGGGCCGCGACCGCACGGCTTCTCGCCTCCTCGGTCGCGCCTCCCACGCTCTTCATCATCGCGGCCGGCACGCTCGCGGCGGCGGCGTGCATCGTGGCACTGACGCAGCGGCGGCACTTGCCGGCCCGCCGCGCTCCAGCGGCGCTCGTCCGCGTCGGGCCACACACCCTCGCAGAGCTTTTCAAGGATCGCTACGTCCGGTTGTTGGCGGTCGTCGGCGCGTGCGGGGCGCTGGCGGGCGTCCTGGTGGAGTTCCAGTTCTACCTCGCTGCCGCGGCGCAGGAACCGGCCGGGCACGGCATCGCCCTGTTCGCCAACCTCTATCTCGTGCTCAGCCTCGCAGCCTTCGCCGTGCAGCTGACTCTGACCGCGCGGGTGCAGCAGCGGGCCGGCCTCGGCGCCACGCTGCTCGTGCTGCCCGGCACGCTGGCGCTCGTCAGTCCCGCGGCAATCCTCAGCGCGTCGATGATGCTCCGGGCCGGCATCCGCATGGCGGAAGGGGGACTGAAGGCGTCCATCCATCGCGTCAGTTGGGAACAGGCGTACCTGCCCGTCGAGCCGGCCTACCGCGGGGCGGCAAAGCTGGTCATCGACGGGGCGGTGTCGCGGATGACCGAGGGGACGGCCGCGCTCTTCTTGTTTGTCTCGCTGCGGGGACGGCCGGATGCGGCCGCGCGGGTGGATGTCTCCTGGCTCGCGTACGCGTTGGTGGCGGCCGCCGTTCTGTGGGTGCTGGCCACGCGAATGATGGCCGTCATCGCCGCCTCCAGGGCGTGTCGCCGGACTCCGGGAGAGCCGGGCGCGTTCTCGGACCTCCGTGTGCCAGACTCCTGACCGATCGTCGCCACCCTCGGTGAGGGTATTCAGGCCTGACCGTGCGGCCGCCGCTGACGATCGGGGCGTGTCACGGACAATCCGCGCACAGGCGGCGAAAGCTGCGTAGCAGCGGAATCGATGCGAGGATCCAGAGGCCGGCCAGGCCGACATTGACCCAGGCAAACCCGCGCAGCTCGAGCCCCAGCCAGGTTGTGGCCGCGAAGATGAGCGCGGCGGCAACCAGATCGCCCGTCCGCACGATGAAGGTGTCGAGCGCCTGCTTCGCCTTGTACTTCTCCTCGCGCGAGGTCGGCAGCCAGAGCAGCTGCCGCCCCGTGTTCATCACCGAGTAGTCGGTCGCGTTCTCGGCGGTCTTGATCCAGCGCATGAGGGCGAACCCCGCGCCCGCGCCGATCGCGGCATACGCGCCGAGCGCCACGAGCGGCAGCATCAGCACGGCGCCAACCGTGCCGGCGTGCTTCACGATCCGCGACACCGCGAATGCCTGCAGCAGGACCGCCGCCACGTTGACGCCGAAGAAGTACTGGCCGTAGAAGCTGCCGATAAAGGCCTCGCGGCTCCCGGGGGCGCCGGCCGCCGCGCCGAGGACCATGCGGCCCAGGATGTACTCACCGGTCGTGTTCACGAGATTCAGCAGGAGCAGAATCAAGGCCACCCACCGCAGATACGGATTGTGCAGCACGAGCTGGAACCCGCCCGCTCCAGGCATCGGCGCCGCCGGCGTCCTGCCGCGGTGGCGCTCGCGGCGCTCGATCAACCAGTACAGCCCGATGTGCGCGGCGATGATGAGGCTCGCGACGTGGAGGAGGACCTGCGGCGACGCGCCGCGGTCGAACAGCACCTGGGCGAGCTTGGCCCCGACGGGACTGCCGGCCGTGGCGCCGATGGCGACGAGCGGAAACAGCCGCTGGCCCGCCTCGACGTCGTAGAGGTCGTTGGCGTAGGACCAGAACTGCGCGATGCTCGCGAGGCTGAAGATGCCGACCCACACGAAGAAGATGAAGCCCACGTACGGCCAGCCGGCGGCGACGCCGGCTGCAAAGAGCTGGAAGCTGGCGAGGAACATCAGCAGCAGCCCGGCGATGAGCCGGGCGCGGGAGACGCGGGCGGCCACCCAGCTGTAAAGCGGGACGAATGCCATGAGCGCGACCGCCTGCACGGCGGCCGCGTACGCCTTCATCTCCGCGCCACCGCTGGCCAGGACGAGCGGCTCGCGCAGCGTTTTCAGCACGTAGTAGCCGACGAGCAGCAGGAACAGGTTGAGCAGCATCAGCAGGGCGATCGGCGCCTCCCCCGGCTTCACGTGGCTGAACAGCCGGAGAACGGCGTGCGCCATGCCGCTGTCGCGGCCCGTCCCGGAATCCGCTGGAAGATGCAAATACCCCTCGTGCGCCCTGTATTGAGAGTCCCGGCGCCGCCCGATGCGTTACATCGCCCGTCGCCAGCGGGCGCAGGCGTCCGCCGCGCGAGCCGCCTGGTGTGAGAAGGCTCACGGTCTTGGCGTTCCATCACGCCGCCGCGGTAACGCACGGCGGCGGCCGCGGGACTTCACGATTGAGAGCTGTCGCTGGGAGCGCGACCGCGGAAAGGACACACCGGTGCCCATGCATACACAGCGAATCGCCGCGCGCGTGGCCGCTCGAGCGCACGTGGACGTCGCCGTCGCCCTGGCAAGTGGGTTTCTCGGGACGCTGGCGATGACGATCATCATGTACGTCCTGCCGGCGCTGGGAATCAGCCAGGTGGAGCTGCCGATCTGGGTGGCCCGCCTGTTTGTCCGCGATGCGGCGCACGCGGCGGCCCTCGGTCTCGCGCTCCACGTCCTCGTGGGATCGGCCTACGCTCTCCTCTATGCATTCCGGATCGAGCCGCGCCTGAAAGTGAGAGCGGCCTACGGCGGCCTCATGCTGGGTCTTGGGTTATGGGCGTTCGCGCAGGCGGTCGCGGTGCCTCTGCTGGGCGCGATCGCGGCGGCCGGCGGAACCGGCGACGGGCCGGGCTTCCTGGCGTTGAATCTGGGCGCAAGCGCCGCCGTCGCGAGCCTGCTCGCGCACCTGGCATATGGCGTCGCGGTGGCGCTCGCGTACGGCTGCCACGCCGGCGCGGCGTGCGGGGACCGGGTACAGGAGTTTTAGGTCGCTCGGCTCGCCCGCTACCGGCGAGCGGACAGGAACGGATGCCGGTCTCGATCCAGAGACCGCACGCTCATGGCTCAACAGCCGGGCGGGTTGGCGTAGAGAGCCCGCACGAACGCCGCGGCTCCGCGCCAGATGCGTGCGAGCAGTTCCATTCCTTCATCTTACGCGCTCGGGCGCCAGGATGCGAGCGACTGTGAGCCTGTTCACAGGTGCCGTCAACGGACCGGCGCCTGTGGGGCGGACCTTTCAGGTCCGCCCTCGCGCCGCGCGGTCAGGTTGGATACACTGTGACGGCCAATGCACACGCGCTCGAGACTGCTGGCCGCCGCTGTTGTGTTCTGGATTCATGTGAACGGGAGCGTGGCGTGGAGCGATCCGCAACAGCCCGGACCCGCGAGGACTGGTCCTGTGATCGATGTGACGCGGTTGGGCCCTCAGGTCGGCGAGAAGGTGCCGGACTTCACGCTGCCGGATCAGGCGGGGCGCCGGCGCAGCCTGTCGTCGCTGATGGGCGAACAGGGGCTCGTCCTGGTCTTCTCCCGCTCCGCCGACTGGTGACCCTACTGCAAGACGCAGCTCGTGGAGCTGCAAGGACGGCTGGATGACGTTCGGAAGAGCGGCATGGGGCTCACCGTGGTCACCTACGACCCCGTGCCGGTCCTCGCGGAGTTCGCCGCGCGTCGCGGTATCACCTTCCCTCTCTTGTCTGACGAGGGATCCGCAACGATCAAGCGGTACGGCATCCTGAACACGACGGTCCCCGAAACAAATCCCGCTTACGGCTACCCGTTCCCGGGCACGTTCGTGATCGACCGGGCGGGAGTCGTCACGGCGCGATTCTTCGAGCGGAGCTACGAGGAGCGCAACACGATCAGCAGCGTGCTCGTCCGGCTCGGCGGCCAGGTGAACGCGACCGCGACGAAGATCACGGCGCCGCACCTTGCAATCACGTCGTATGCCACCGACGCGGTCGCCGCGCCGGGGACGCGCTTTTCACTCGTGCTCGACATCGTGCCGCTGCCGAAGATCCATGTGTACGCCCCGGGGGTGACGGGGTACAAACCGATCGCGCTCAGCGTGCAGCCGCAGCCGGGCCTCGTGGTGCGCGACAGCCACTTCCCGCCCTCAGAGGAGTACGTGTTCGAGCCGCTCAACGAACGCGTGCAGGTGTTCCAGCGGCCGTTCCGGATCGTGCAGGACGTCATGGTGGACCCGTCGCGCGAGGCGCAAGCCGCGCTCGCCGGGAAGACCGGCCTCACCATCGCCGCCACGCTCAACTACCAGGCGTGCGATGACAAGATCTGCTACATGCCGCAGTCGGTGCCACTGACCTGGACCGTCGCCCTCAGGCCGCTCGACCGCGAGCGGGTGAAGCGATAGTTCGCGCTCAGCCCGTGCGGCCGCGATAGCGCCGTGTCAGCCGCAGGCGCGCGATGATCTCGAGCATCCGCGCCGCGGCTCGCACGCTGCCCGTGAGCGAACCCGAGATCTTGGAGCGTCCGGCCGCGCGTGGGCCGGACGCCACCGGCACTTCCACCGTGCGAAAGGCGCGCTCGGCCGCCTTCACCTGCATCTCGATCGTCCAGCCCCACGTCTCGTCGCGCATGTCCAACGCCCGCAGCGACGAGCCGCGGATCGCGCGGAACGGCCCGAGGTCCGTATAGCGGGTCCGCCACAGGCGGTTGATCAGCCAGACGCAGAGCGTCGTGCCGAGCCGCGCGTGCCAGGGCCGGCCGCGCCCGCCGCGCGCTCCGAGCACGAGGTCCGCCTCCCCGCTCGCGATGGGATCGACGAGGCGTGGCATCTCCGCCGGATCCTCGCTGAGATCGGCGTCAACGAACACGAACACGTCCGCGCCCGGGTCGGCTGCGATGCCCGCGAGGCATGCGCGGCCGTACCCCCGCCGCGGAACCCGAACCACCCGCGCCCCCGCTTCTTCGGCGAGCGCCGCGGTGCCGTCCGTCGAGCCGTTGTCCGCGACAATCACCGCGCCCGGCGGGCACGGCACGCGCCGGATCAGCGCCACGATCGAGCCGGCCTCGTTCAGGGCCGGCACGACGACGCGCACGCGGAGACCGTTATCCATGGGCGGCACCCGCCGCGCGGGGAGCAGCCACCGCCCGGTTCGCGAGCACGTACAGCACCGCGGCCGCAGGCAGGGCGAACTCCACGAGCAGCAGCAGGGGCGGGACCGCGAACGGCGCGCCCAGCCGCCGCAGGTACCACACCGGATAGACCGCGAGCACGCTGAGCGTCCAGGCCCACACGGGGAGCGCCGTCCGGCTGGTGGCGAACGGAATCAACCAGACCAGGTACCACGGATAAATGACGGGGGACGCGAGCAGCGCGAGCGACATCGGCCAGGCCCAGGCCTCTGGCGCGCCGACCTCGCGGGTCTTCCGCAGCCAGATCGCGACGATAAGTCCGGTGCTCACCGCAACGGCGGCGATGGCCCTGGGTGGCGCGATGCCGCGCATCGCCTCGAACAGCGGGCCGTTGAAGCGGAAGACGTCCACGAAGGTCCCCATCGATCCGAGCGGCACGTCTCCGCGCGCGATCCAGGCCGTGACGGCCAGGGCGGCGGCGGCGGCCAGCGCCGCGTCGCGCAGGCGAATCCTGCGCCAGTACAGCGGCGCGAGCACGATCGGCAGCGGCTTGACCATCACGGCCGCGGCGAACGCGAGGGCGGCGAGGGTCGGCCGTCTGTGCAGGAGCGCCAGCCACGACACGACCAGCGCGAGCGCGCCGGCAAAATCCAAATGGGCGCCGGAGGCGCCTTCGAGCGGCACGAGTGGATGCCAGGCGTAGAGGAGCGCCCATCCCACCGGCCGCCCCGTCGCGCGGAGAATCAGGACGAGGACCAGCACGATCGCCGCGTCGCTCACCAGCGCGGCCACCCGGAACCCCGTGATCGATTCGCGTACGGCGGTCACCAGGCGAAAGTAGACCTGCGCCGCCGGCGGATAGATCGTCGGCAGCCACGCAGCATCCACGCCGCGCGTCACCTCGGAATGCAGCGCCGCGAGCGCCTCGTCGTCAGGACGGGTTTCGTACGGGCTCAGGCCGGCCGACGAGACACGCGCATCCCACAGGTACCGCACGGCATCGTGCGCCGTCGCGTCGGGCAGCGCCAGCATCGGCGCGCGCCAGGACAGCGCGAGCGCGCAGCAGATGACGAGCGCGCGCGTCTCCAGGGCGCCGTTCGCGACGAGCCGAACGGCCGCCCACACGTAGCCGGCGACCGCAACCGCGACGGCCGCCATGAACAGCGGCTCGCCGGACTGCGGCGCCAGCCACGCGAGAGCCCAGAACGCTGCAGCGATCGTCGCGGCCGGCGCCACCAGCCCAGTCCACGCGGGGCCGCGCGCCGCGCTGGCCGGCAGCCGCGTCACTTCCGTCGCTTGACGGCCGGCCAGTTGGCGTCGGCCTTCGCGATGACGCCGGCCGCGTCCTCCTCGAACGCTGCTTTCGCCTGGGCATCCGAAAACAAGTACGTGCGCCCGTTCCGGAGCGCGAACACCCTGGGATTCGACCGGAGCTTCACGCCCATCGACACTCCCGTGGCGGAGAAGCCGTCATAAGCCGGCAGGTACCTGGCCGGCGCGAACGACGCGGCGGCGGTGGTGGCGAGCAAGGCGGTGGCGATCCCGATGGACGCCAGATGTCTGCGCATGACGGTCACTCCTCGAGGCTGTCGCCAGCCTGCCGCCTCACGCGGCCCGCCAGCGGTATCTGCTGAACAGTCCGTGCGGCTGGAGAGGCGTTACGGGGCGGCCACGTCATTCGCGTCGCCTGTGACCCGGCTCACAGCTCGACTCAGACGCAGCAGCTCATCTTCGACACGTCATGCGTGAACGACATCGCGACCAGCTTGATCGCCTCCGAGAGCGTCGGGAACATCGGAAGCGAGTCGGCGACCTCGTGCAGCGTCAGCCCCCGGCCGACGATGAGCGCCGCCTGCGCGGCAAGCTCGCCCGCCTGCGGCGCGAGGATGTGCACGCCCATCACCTGCTTGGTCTGCGGGTGTACGGTCATCTTGATCAGCCCCTCGGTGCGCCGCATGATGATCGCCTTCGGCACCGCCTCGAACGAGAGCGTCCGGCATTCGCACGCGCCGAGCCGCTGCAGCTGCGCGTCTTCCGTGAGGCCGGCGCCGGCCAATTGCGGATCCGTGAATACCGTGTACGGCACCGTGTCGTAGTCGAGGGTCCGGGCGGATCGCTGGAGCGCGTTCTCGGCCGCGAGCGTGCCCTCCCGCGCGGCCGTGATCTCCAGGCGCATCGGCAGCGCCGCGACGTCGCCCACGGCGAAGATGTCGGGCTCGCTCGTGCGGAACGTGCTGTCGACGCGGATCGCGCCCCGGCCGTCGCTCCGCACCCCGGCGCTCCGCAGGCCAAGGCCGGACGTGTTGGGCGTCTTGCCTGCGGCCAGCAGGATCTCGTCGACCACGATCCCCCGCGTTGCGCCGTCCGCCTCGTAGCTGGCGCGCTTGCGTCCACCCCCGCACTCGACCGACCGCACGGCGGCATCGGTCACGACCGTGATGTTCTCGCGCGCGAGCACTTCCATCAGCCGCCGTGCGAGCCGGGGCTCGGTCCGTGGAAAGATCGTCGCGCCGCGCTGGAGGACCGTCACCTGGGTGCCGAACCGCGCGAACAACTGCGCGAACTCCAGTCCGAGCGCGCCGGCGCCGATGACGAGCAGGGTGGCGGGCGGGCGCTCCAGGCGCAGCGCCTCGATGTGCGTGATGAACCCCGCCGTGGCGAGGCCATCGATCGGCGGCACGGTCGCCGTCGAGCCGGTGGCGATGATGAACTTTGCCCCCTTCACCCGGCCGCCGTTCACCTCGATCTCGCGCGGCGAGACGAAGCGTCCCTTGCCCTCGATGTGCGTGACGCGGCGGAGCCCCGCGAGCACGTGCTCGTACTTCTCGGCACGGAGCCGGTCTACCAGCGCCAGCTCGTCACGGACGAGGGTGGCGAAGTCGACGCGCGGCGAGTCGATCTCGATGCCCGGCACGCCGTGGTGGCGCGCGGCGTGCGCGATCTCCCCGGCCCAGAGGAGCGCCTTCGACGGCACGCACCCGACGTTGACGCAGGTGCCGCCCAGTGGCAGGCCGCTGTTGACGAGGGCCGTCTTCGCGCCCAGTTCGTCGGCACGAATCGCCGCGGCGAAGGCGCCGGCGCCTCCGCCGACAATCACGAGGTCGTAGGTGGCCATCATGGGGCCCGTTACGGCTTCTTCTTCACGACTTCCGCCTTGAAGCCGGATTTCTCGCTGACGGCCTTCGCGATCGCGTCCGGCGAGGTCTTCGCCGGATCGTAGGTGACCTCGGCGCTCCCCGTCTTGTACGACGCGGTCACCGATTTCACGCCGTCGATGCGCTTGGCCGCCATCTTCACGGCCCCCTCGCAGCCGCCGCAGGTCATCCCCGTGATCTTGAGCTGGCAGACGGCCGCCTTGCCCTCGTCGCGGCTCTCTGCGAGGGCATGCGGGGCGAGCGACAGTGCGGCAACGACGAACGCGAGTGTCCAGAAACGCATGACGTGTCTCCTCTCTCTCCTCAGAACAAGTGCTCCGCGTAGTAGGGAAATGCGGCGATCAGCGCCACGACCGCTGTCGCAATCCACAGCAGGATGCGCGCCTTGCGGTTCGCGCCCGGCGCGCACGTGCCGTCCTCGCACGTGTCCGCGCGGCGGCCGTACGTCCGATAGAACGCCGCGCCCAGCAGCGCCGTCGTCAGAAGGAGGAACACCGGGCGAACGGCGTCGAGCTTCGTGCTCGCCGCGGCGAGCGCCCCGGAGCCGAGGGCCGCGAACGCGACCGGGCCGATGCAACACGCGGAGGCGACGACCGCCGCGACGATGGCGCCGATGCTGGCTTTCACTTGCGATTCCTCCTCAACCGGTCGACGACCGGGCAGTCAATGTTCTCTTTCCGCTCCAGCGCGCGGTCGCAGTCATCGAGCGCTCCCCGGAGCGTGCGCCGGAACGACGCGAGTTCCTTCAGCTTCGCCTCGACGCCGTCCAGGTGGTGCGCCAGCACCGCCCGCACGGCCCGGCAGTGCTCGCGCCCGCGGCCGGCGCCTGGCGTGAGCAGTTCGCGGATCTCCCGCAGCTCCAGCCCGAACCCCTTGGCCTGCCGGATGAACCACAGGCGCGCGACGGTGTCGGGCGGATAGACGCGGTACCGGCTCGCCGTGCGCGGCGGCGGCGGCAGCAGGCCCAGCCGCTCGTAATAACGGACGGCGTCGGGCGTCAGCCCGCTAGCCGCGGCAACGGCGCCGATCCGGAGCGCGCCGTTCGATGGTCTCGACTTGCCCGTCACCGTTACACTCCAGTCCCAGGCTCCACCGCCGCCGCCATGCGGGTGACCGCGGCGGCCAGGTCGCCGAGGCAGCACGTGCCTTTCGGGTTGCGAACCTCGCAGGCGCAGCGGCCCGCGCGAATGTGATCCGTCACGCGCGCGACGGCGTGCGAGCCTCCGCCGCGCGCGATCTCCGTGCGGATGTCCGCTTCGTTCTCGCCGAAGCAGTAGCATATCGTCCGCGCGCCCGCCGGCTCCTTCTGCCAGACGGGGACGCGCACGTCGGCCCGCGCGAAGGTACGGCCCGCGCCGGCAAAGTACACGACGTCACAGGCCGAATCGAGGCACAGGCGGTAGGATGCGGGCTCCAGGCGGGCCAGCGCCGCTTCGGTCAGCAGCGCCTTGACGGTCTCCAGTTCGACCGGAGCCCCCTTGGAGCCGCTGCTCGGGCATGCCTCGGGCGGACGGGACGCCGTCTCGCACGCGTTGGACTGGCAGCAGCTCGACATGGATCCTCCCTTGCTGGATCCATTGTCAGGTCTGGAGTGGACTCCAGAGTCAAGCGCGTTTTGCGGCCCGGGCCGCGGCGGAGAGTACAGCAGGTTGGCCGCGACCACGGGCGGCGCCTGCATGAGGCGCGGCGGCGATCGCCGCGATCGCTCGACCGCGTCGGTCAGGCCGATCGCCCGCCGCCCACGCGCGACATCCTGCTCCACGGCGAGCTGGTCGTGCGCCAGTCCGCGCGACCCGGCAAGCGAGGCTCACGCCCCGCGCGCGGAGGTCGCCGCACCTGCGGGAGCGAGCCGCATCTCCAGGTAATCGACGAAGCGCTCGAACGGATCGAACCCGACGATCGACACGGCGTCGGTCACGAAATTCGAGAGCGCGTTGACGTCGTAGAAGTACACCTCGCCATCCCGGTCGTCGACCAGGTATTCGATGCCGCAGACATCCAGGCCTGCCGCGGCGGCAATCGCGCGCGCCTCGTCGCTCACGCGGGCCGGCACCTGCACGGCCTCGATGTCCATCGCCGGCTTCACCGGGCAGAACCCTTCCAGCGTCTCGGCGGGCGTCTGGCACACGTCGGCCGGGCACAGGTTGAAGCCGTGGCCGGCGGGAGGCGTGAGCCGGATGGCGTACAGCACTTCTCCATCCAGGATCTCCACGCGCACGATCGACGATCCGCGCGCGGGGAGAAACTCCTGCACGAGCGCGACGCGGTCCACGCCGAGATCCAGCGATCCGTCCGCGACGGCGTCCTGGAGCGCCTCGGGCGAATCGAACCGGCGGATGCGGGCGCCGCTCCCGCCGATGTTGGGTTTCACCACCACCGGGAACCGGAGCCCGGCGGCCGCCGCGGGCGCAGCGTCCGCGTGATTGATCACGCGGCTCGCCGGGTACCGCAGCCCGAGCTGCTCGAGCAGGTCGAGCTGGCGCGATTTCGAGATCTCGAGCGCGTACGCGCCCGGGCCGTTCACGATCGAAATGCCGCGGGCCGCGAGGTAGTCCAGGTACGCCAGGGTCGCGTGGATCGCGTGTCCGTGCCCGCGCAAGTACGCGGACGGGCTCATGCGGTTGACGAGCAGCGAGAAACCGGGCGCCGCCGCGGGATCCCAGGAGAGATTCGCCGCGTCGAGTCGCTCGTAGGCCAGGCCGCGGCGGTCGAGCGCGCGGAACAGCGGCGCGAACCACTCGGGATGTTCGTACAGGACACCAATGCTCATGGCGGTCTCCGGAAAACGGCCTCGCCTGCTGCCTGCTGCACGTGGCGGGCCGGATCAGTTCGCGTTCGTGTGTCGAGGAGAAATAACGGGGGCAGAGAGGCGGTCCGCCGCGCGGAGCGCCTCTACCGACAGATACAGCGAAGGCCGGAAGAAACCCGTCGCATGGACCGGATATTAGCGTTTCTCGTCATATTGATCAACGGACCGGCAGGGAGATCGCCCATTGAAGGGAGATCGCCGATTGATCCCATTGATATGACGCGATGAACGTCCGCGCGCCGCCTTGACTTGGCGCGCCGCGTCCGGCATAGTCGAGACCATCATGATGACGTGCACCTGCGCGTGTTGTCGCCGGCCCTCCGGTCCGGTACGCGCTGCGTGCACGCGGGTCGTGCAACCGTAACGACCTCATCCCCGAAATCGCAGCCGGTCCAAGGCCCGGAAGGCCTTTTTTCTTTTCCTCGTGCGGAGGCCATCATGGCAGTTTGGTTCGAAGACAACTCGCGATCGATCGGACGGACCCCTCTCGTTCGTCTCAACCGGATCGCCGACGGCGCCCCGGCGACGATTCTTGCCAAGATCGAGGGACGCAACCCCGCCTACTCCGTCAAGTGCCGGATTGGGGCGGCGATGGTCTGGGACGCCGAACAGCGCGGCCTCCTGGGACCGGGCACGGAAATCGTCGAGCCGACGAGCGGCAATACGGGTGTCGCGCTCGCCTTCGTCGCGGCCGCGCGCAACATCCCGATCACGCTCACCATGCCCGAGACGATGAGCATCGAGCGGCGGAAGCTGCTGGCGGCCTACGGCGCCACGCTGGTGTTGACCGAGGGGGCGCGCGGCATGCCGGGCGCCATCAAGAAGGCGGAAGAGATCGCCGCGTCCGATCCCAAGCGGTACGTCCTGCTGCAGCAGTTCAAGAACCCGGCGAACCCGGCGATTCACGAGCAGACCACCGGGCCGGAAATCTGGGATGACACCGACGGCGCCGTCGACGTTCTCGTGTCGGGCGTCGGCACCGGCGGCACGATCACCGGCGTCTCGCGCTACATCAAGCACACGCGCGGGAAGCGGATCGTGTCGGTGGCGGTCGAGCCGAGCGACAGCCCGGTGCTGACGCAGAACCGCGACGGCCGGCCGATCCAGCCGGCGCCGCACAAGATCCAGGGCATCGGGGCGGGGTTCGTCCCCGACGTGCTCGATCTCTCGCTCGTCGATGCGATCGAGCAGGTCACCAACGACGAAGCGGTCGACTGCGCGCGCCGGCTGACCCGCGACGAAGGCATCCTCAGCGGCATCTCCAGCGGCGCCGCGGCCGCCGTCGCCGTTCGCCTGGCCCGGCGCCCGCAGTACGCCGGCAAGACCATCGTCGTGGTCCTTCCCGACTCGGGCGAGCGGTACCTGAGCACCATCCTCTTCCAGGGGGTGTTCGACGAGGCGGGGATCGCCATATGACGCACGGAACCGGCGGCAGCGCGCAGGGCGAGCGCGCCCACGGCCACGTGGAGCGCCTCGTCGCCGCGCTGCGCGTCGCCCGCGACGGCGCCCGCGATCCGGATCGCGGCACGGGCGACACGCTGCCGTCCGCGCGCGCGCTCGCCGGGGTTGTCGAGGCGATCGTGGCGGCGCTGTTCCCGAACCACTTCGGCCCGCCGGACATGGGGACCAGCGGGGTGGACCGCTTCGTTCGCGACACGCTCGAGCGGGCGCTCCAGACCCTGCTCGACCAGGTGTGCCGCGAGCTGCGGTGGACGGCCCGCCGGGGCAGCCTCGACGGGGGCGGCATCGACGAGCACGCCGGCGGTATCGTGCGGCAGTTCGCGGCGTCGCTGCCGGGCGTGCGCTCGCGGCTCGAGAGCGACGTGAACGCCGCGTACCGCGGCGACCCGGCCGCGAAGAGCATCGACGAGGTGCTGATTTGCTATCCCGGCGTGAAGGCGATCATGCACCACCGGCTGGCGCACGCCCTGTACGAGCTGGGCACGCCGCTCATCGCGCGGCTCATCGCGGAGGTGGCGCATTCCGCCACGGGGGTCGACATCCATCCGGGCGCGCGCATCGGCGGCAGCTTCTTCATCGATCACGGGACCGGTGTCGTCATCGGCGAGACGGCCGTGATCGGGGACCGCGTGCGCCTGTACCAGGCGGTCACGCTTGGCGCCAAGCGCTTCGAGGTGGACGAGGACGGGGCGCTCGTCAAGGGCACGCCGCGCCATCCGATCGTCGAAGACGACGTCGTGATCTACGCCGGCGCGACGATCCTGGGCCGGATCACGATCGGCCGCGGATCGACGATCGGCGGCAACGTCTGGGTCACGAGGAGCGTTGCGCCCGGGAGCCACCTCACACAGGCGCTGGCGCGCATCGAAGTCTTCGACGCCGGGTCGGGGATCTAAGCCCCTGCTGTTCTGCGTAACAGAACTCACGCCGGCCATCAATCAGGCGATCTCTCCAGGTAGCTGACGCCGCTGCGGCGCGTGCGGGCGGAACCCGGCGCCGTGTTCTTCTCAACAGAACTCACCGCGTTTTTGTGGTCGACACGGAATGTCGCGGCGGCTAGAGTGTTCTCGACCCGATGAACCGACGCGACTTCGCGCGATGCCTCGCCTGGGCGCCTTTCCTGGCCTGGGCGGAATCGTCGGACCGCGGCCCGTCCGCGACCTCCCGGCACGTCGAAGTGATCGTCTCGTCGGTCGAAGATGCGCGCGCAGCCGAAGCGGGAGGCGCGACGCGCCTGGAGATCGCCGTGCAGCTGGATCGCGGCGGGCTCACGCCGCCGCTTGCGCTCGTGGGAGAGATCGTCGCGGCGGTGTCCATTCCCGCCAGGGTCATGCTTCGAGAACAGGACGCGCTCGAGCTGGCGGGGCGGGACGAACGAGGCCTCGTGCTCGAGAAGGCGCGGCAGCTTGCGGCGTTGCGGGTCGAGGGCCTCGTGACCGGGTACGTGCGTGAGGGGCGCCTGGACCTCGACATGCTTCGGGCGATCTCACGCGCGGCCCCGTCGCTGCACCTGACCATCCACAACGCGATCGAGCGCACGGCAGATCCTCCCGGTGCCATCGAGGCGCTCGCCTCGCTGAGCGGCGTGGATCGCGCACTCGTCAGCGGCGGCTCATGGCGTCCGCTCGCCGAGCGGATCGCGCGCTTGCAGACGTATCGGATGCGACTGCGCGCCGGGTGCGAGCTGATCGCCGGCAGTCTCACCCTCGACGTCGTGCAGGCGATCCGCGACGCGACGGGCATCCGCGAGTTTCACTTTGGCAGCGCGGTCCGGACTCCGGAGGAGTCTTTTCCGCACGGGACCGTGGACGCGCGAAAGGTCGCGCGCGCGCGGGAGCTGGTGTTCGCGGGAGCCTAGGAGGAGCCTGGATGCATCGCCGGCAGTTCGCCGCATTGTTCTGCGGGGTCGTCGCGGCGCCCTGGCCGGCGTTGCTGCGCCGGCTCCCACCGGCGCGCGCGAGCGCGCACCCGGTCTTCCAGCCGGAGTCGGCGAGCGCGCAGGTCCCCCGCCTGCAGGCGCACCTGAGAAGCCTGATCGAGCTGAAGGAGGATCAGCTCCTCGCGGCCATCCCCGCTCGCAGCGGGTTCACGGCCGTCGACTGCCCGAACTGCGACGAGGGCGCACAAGGCGCGCAGCTGCAGTGGCGGATAGAGGATCCCTCGGTCGTGGTGTGCCGCTACTGCGGACACCGGTACCCCAGCCGGCAGTACCCCGACGACCGGGTGCTGGAGATCCGCGATCCGCTGGGACGGCTACAGGCCTATCCGTACTACGAGGACTCGTCAGGCCGGAAATACTTCTTCCAGGCGCGCGGATGGCGGATCGCCCGCGACTACTTCATGCTGGCCGCCTACGACCTCGCGCAGGTTTTCCATTTCACCCGCGACGCCGCATGCGCCCGCAGGGCGGCCCTCATCCTGGATCGATTCGCAGAGTTCTATCCCGGTTTTCTCGTGACGCGCGAGCCCTCGGTCTGGGACAAGGGTTTTCAGCACGCGCCGCCCTACGACACGCAAGGCGGCAAGTGGGGACGGTGGTACTACGATGAGCTGCCGACGCCCCTGATTCGCGCGTACGACCTGATCTACGACAGCGGGGAGATCGAGAGGCTCGGGCGCGAGCGCGGCATGAACGTGCGCGCGCGGATCGAGGATGGCTTCTTCCAGGCCGCGGCCGCGCACGTTCGCGCCTACCCTGAGCCGTACGCGAATCCGAGCCCGAGGATCTACGAAGGCCTGGCCGTGCTCGGCCGCGTGCTTGGCGATCCCCGCGCTGTTCATGAAGCAATGCGGCGCCTGCAGGGGCTGTTCGCGACAGCCTTCTTCTTTGACGGGATGTGGAGGGAGGGCACGTTCGGGTACCACGACATGACGATGCGAGGCGCGCAGCGCGCGGTTGCAGCGCTCGCCGGGTACTCGGATCCCCCAGGCTATCGCGACCCCACCGATGGCCGCCGGTACGACCGGCTGCAGCCCGAACGCGAAATCCCGATGTTCGCACGGGCCGCGCGCGCGACCGGCAAACTGCGATATCCCGACGGCCGGTATCTCCCCGTCCACGATTCCTGGGGCCGGCTCCGAGGCGCGTATCTGAAGGCGGACCCCCTCGAGTCCTCCGCCCCCGCGCTCTGGCCTGCCATGGGGCATGCCTATCTCGGTCGTGGTCGCGGCGACGCACAGGTGCAGGTGCACCTGCACTTCGGCGGCGGCTACGGCCACGCGCACAACGACAGCCTGAACCTGGCCCTGTTCGCTCACGGAGAGGAGCTGCTTCCCGATCTCGGCTACACCCACACGCGCTATCGCTCCTGGACGCGCAGCACCCTTGCGCACAACACGGTCGCCGTCGACGGCGAGGAACAGCACACGGGATCCGAGGCGCAGCCATCGGACGGCAACCTGCTGGCGTTTCACGCGGCCGGTGACCGTTTCCAGCTCGTCGAAGCGTCGGGTGAACGGGCGTATCCAGGCCGTGTCGAGACATACCGGCGCGCGCTCGTGCTCGTGGGAATCGACGACGACCATGCCTACGTCGTGGATGTGTTCCGCGTCGTCGGGGGGCGCCGGCATGAATGGGTCCTGCACGGGAGCGCCGACCGCGATCAGTCGCTCGCCGTGGACAGTCCACTCACCCGCCGTGGCGAGACCCTGCTTCCCGCCGGCGTCCGCCTGACGCCACCCACGAGCGAAGAGGAGAGCGGGGCCGCAGAAGGACACAATCCGGCGTACGGCTTCCTGCGGGACGTGCGCTCGGGGCCGGCACCTCCGGTCCTCGCTGCCACCTTTCGGTCAGGCGATGGGAGCGGCGCGTCGCTCGGCGTGCATGCGCTGGCGCCGAACGACACGCAGGTCTTCACCGGCCGTGCTCCTTCAATCCGCCTCGCCGACGAGGACGATGCGCGTGTGGATCGCGTGTCGATGCCGTGGCTGCTGTTCAGGCGCGAGGGGGCGCGAGTGTCGAGTACGTTTCTGTCGATCCTGGAGCCGTTCTCAGGCGAGGCGCTCATCCGTCAGGTCCGTCCCCTGCCGGTCGAAGGCGAAGGCATTGCGCTGCACGTCGAAGGTCGCGATTGGACCGATCTCATCCTCTTTCGAAATATCGCGGAGGCTCGCACGCCCGCCCGGGTGCCGTCGCACGCCCTGCGCACCGATGGCCGGATCGCGTGGGTGCGGCAGCGTGAAGGACACGCGGCCGAGATGTGTCTGATCGGCGGCACCGAGCTCAGCACCGGCCGGGACACGTTGCGATCCTTCGGCCGCGTCTCCGGCCGGGTGTCGCGCGTATTGCGCAAATCGGCCGGCGATGAAGTCGACGCGCTTGAAGTGCTGGGGTCGTTCCCGGCGCAGGTGGACGTGGCAGGCCGCACGGCGATCGTGCGCTACGGCGACGGCAGCACGTACGGCCACACCGTGGCCGGGCTGCGGCGGCACAACGGCCGCACGTTGCTGCTGCTTGACGGCGAGCCCGGATTCGAGCTCGATGCGGCAGGCGCCGCCGCACGGTTTCTCTTCTTCCCGCGCAGGGAGATACGCGGCCCGGTGACCTGCGCTGTGGAGGCTCTGGCCAGCACTGAAACACGAGGACACGTATGACCGGTTACTCGACAGCGGAAATCCTCGGCAGCGTCGAAGGCGGCGTGCCAACCCGCGAGCTTTACAAGGAGGACCTGCCGACGCCGTGCCTCCTTCTCGATCTGGACGCGTTCGAGTCGAACGTGCGCAGGATGCACGGGTTTCTGACGGCCGCGGGCCAGGGGATTCGCCCCCACGCCAAGACACACAAGTGCCCGGAAGTCGCGAAGCGGCAGATCGCGGCAGGGGCGTCCGGCATCTGTGTCGCGAGAATCGTGGAAGCGGAAGCGATGGTGCGCGCGGGCATTCCGGGGATCCTGATCAGCAGCCCCGTGATCGGCAGGAATGCCGTCGGACGGCTGATTCGTCTGGTGAAGACCCGGCCCGACTTGATGGTCGTCATCGATCATCCCCGGGGAGCGGCCGATCTGGCTGACGCGGCGGAGGTGGCCGGTGTGGTGCTCAACGTCGTTGTCGATCTCGACGTGGGGCTGAAACGCACGGGTGCTCTGCCGGGCGAGGGGGCGGCGGAACTCACCGAATCACTCCTCAAGCGGAAGAGCCTTCGGTTCTCCGGCCTGCAGGCATTCGCCGGCTGCACTCACGTGCAGGGATTTGAGAAACGGCGCGGCGTCTCGCTGGACATGATGGGCAAGGCCGTGAGGACGCGCGAGCTGCTGGAAAGCCGCGGCATCGAAGTACCCATGCTGAGCGGCGGCAGCACCGGCACGTACAACATCGACTCCGAGCTTGCCGGCGTGACCGAACAACAGGTCGGCTCCTACGTCTTCATGGACGTGGACTACCGGGCCATCGGCGGTCGCGACCGTCCGGTGTTCGACGACTTCCAGCCGGCGCTCTGGGTGCTGACGACGGTGGTCAGCCGGACTTATTCGGAGCAGGCGACGGTCGACGCGGGCCTGAAGGCGTTTGCCACCGATCGGCCGTACGTGCCCGAGGTGAAGGGGCTCTCGGGTGTGCGCTACGGGTTCGGCGGAGACGAGCACGGGCGGCTCTTTCTGGAGCACCCGAGCCGCGAGGTCGAACTCGGCGATCGGCTCGAGCTGATGGTGACCCACTGCGATCCGAACGTGAACCTCTTCGAGCAGATGTTCTGCACGCGCGGCGAGCGCGTCGAGGCAGTGTGGACGGTCGAGGCCCGGGGACGCGGGTGACCGTGATGAAGATACGTCTCGCGGCAAGCGCGCTCGTGTGGCTCGCGCCCGTGCTCGCGGTCGTCGCGATCGCCGCCCCCGCGAAGCAGCCTCTCCACGCGGTCCTCTTCATCATCGACGGCCTGAGCTTCAAGGCGCTGGATCGGATCGCACTCCCCCACCTGCAATCGCTCGTCGCGCGCGGCACATACTGCGCGCGCTCCTACAACGTGATGCCGGCGCACCCGAAGACGGGCGACTGGAGCACGCTCCACCGGTCGTCGATTCCCAATCCGGTCATCCTCGCCGGCACGGTCCTCCTCCGACGCGATCAGCGGTACGTCCAGCAGTCGTTCTTCCCCGCCCGCCTCACCGCCCACGCCGCCAACGACGTCGATTACTCGGCGCTCAACGTCGGCTTCAATCTGACGTTCATGGCCGGCAGCGACGACAGTCCCGTGCACGACGACGAGACGATGCACTGGGCGATCGAGTTCCTGCGACGCGCGCGCCCGGCCTTCATGCGCGTGCACCTGCAGGACACCGGCAACGCGGGCGCGCGCAGCTACGACGAGACGAACCGATCCGTCCCGTGGTTTCGCGACATCTGGGCCGAAGGCTCGCCGTATCGCCGTGCAGCGGCGAGAGCGGACGAGCACCTTGGGGCGTTCATGGCGGAACTCCAGTCGCTCGGATTGAGCGACAGCACCGTGCTGTTCGTCACAGCCGACCACGGGCAGTCGGACGCGGGCTGGCATCCGTACGATGACGAGGATGGATGGACGATGCCGCTCGTCATCGCCGGCCCTGGCGTGAAGACGGGCCAGCGACTCGAGTACTCCGAACAGACGGACATCGTCCCGACCCTCTGTCATTTGATGAAGGTGCCGCCACCCGCGAACGCCGATGGCCGGATCCTGGCCGAGGCGCTGATCGATCCCCCGCGTGACGTGCCACCCCGGCGTCAGGACCTGAAAGATCTGAACGGCGTGCTCCGCGAGGGGGACGCGCTGATCAAGCGATTCCGGACGGACGCGGCGCGCCTGGCCGGCAAAGGTGACCGCTTTGCGGTGCTGGAGCGGGACTTTTACGGGATCGAGCGAATCCTGGAGTGGCGCCGGTTCGCGAGCGTCGCGGAGCTGGTGGAGCACAACCGCCGCGTGGCAGGCGAGCTGGCGAAGCTCGCCGGGAGCGCCGAGCCGCGTCCCTGACCGGCCGGGGTTGATTCGCGGCGGCCATCGAGCCGAGCCGAGGGCGAAACGACCGGCGGCCAGTTTTCCCACGTTTCAAGGAGCGAGCCCGATGCAGCCGGCCACCCTCGAACTCAAACGCCAGCTCGACGCCTTCGACAGCGCCAGCATCGTCATCGGCTGCGTCATCGGATCGGGGATCTTCATCGTGCCGGCGCTGACCGCCTCGCAGGTCGGGTCAACGGGGCTCGTCCTCCTGGTGTGGATCGTCGCAGGCGCGCTCAGCCTCTGCGGCGCGCTCGCCTACGCCGAGCTGGGGGCGAGTCTGCCGGCGGCGGGCGGTCAGTACGTGTATCTCCGCGAGGCGTACGGCCGCATGCCCGCGTTCCTCTACGGCTGGACGCTGTTCCTGGTCATCCATGCGGGCGGCATGGCGGCGCTGGGGGCCGCGTTCGCGATCTACCTCGGTTACTTTGTCCCGCTGACCGTGGTCGAGGCGAGACTCGCCTCGGTTGGACTGATCGTCGTTCTCGTGGTGGTGAACTGTCTCGGCGTGCGGCTGGGGGCGCGCGTGCAGAACGTGCTCACGGCGGTGAAGGTCGTGGGTGTTGCGGCCATCGTGTTCGTCTGCTTTGCCGCGACGGAGGGATCTGTTACGCACTTCGTACCGTTGTGGGGGGACGGAACTCCACCCGGCGGATGGGCCGCCGGTGTGGGCGCGGCGATGGTGGGGGCGCTGTGGGCTTACGAGGGGTGGCACAACTTCGCGTTCGTGGCCGGCGAGACGGTGAACCCGGAGCGCAACGTTCCGCTGGCGCTCGTCTGCGGGGTGGCCGTGGTGATGGCGCTCTACCTGGCGGCCACGCTGGCGTATTTGTACGTGCTTCCGTTCGACGCTCTTTCGCGGTCGACGCATGTCGCCGCCGACGCGATGCGGGTCGCGGTGGGACCCGCGGGAGGCACTCTCATCTCGCTGCTGATTCTTCTGTCGGTCACGGGCGCCGTGAACGGCATGACCCTGGCCGGGCCGCGCGCCTACTACGCCATGGCGCGGGACGGGCTGTTCTTTCCGGGTCTCCAGCGCGTTGACCGCCGCTTCGGCACGCCGGTGCCCGCCATCGTCGCGCAGGGTGTATGGGCGTCCGTGCTGGCCGCGAGCGGGCGATACGATCAGCTCTTCACCTACGTGATCTTCGCCGCGTGGATCTTCTATGCGATGACCGTTGCCGCCGTGATCGTGCTGCGCCGCAGGCACCCGGAGTGGCGGCGGCCGTACCTCGTGTGGGGGTATCCGGTGCTGCCGGCGCTGTTCGTGATCGCGGCCGGCGCGTTCGTGCTCAACACGCTGGTGAGCCGTCCGCGCGAGTCCGCGTGGGGCGCTGGAATCGTGCTGCTCGGCGTGCCGGCCTATTTCCTCTGGCGGCGGCGTTCGAAATCGATCGCGTGAGTGCCGGGCGGCAATACCAACCGCACGGAACGGCGCGGCCCGTCGTAGGTCAGCTCGCGCGCGGTGACCTGGCGGCCGTCGACGCGAACCGCGTTCGGCCGTTCGCCGGAGTAGCAATCGACCGTGGCTCCCTCCGGGCCGACCATCACCGTCCAGCGCGCCCGGCCGCTCTCGACGCTGCCGGCGCCGGACACCGCGCGGTCCGATCGCAGCCACATCTGCCTGCCCGCCTCGAGCCACGTCCCCTCCTCGACGCTCACGGTCGTGGTTCTGCCCTCGACACGGGTGACGCGAAAGCTTCGGGCGTCGGTGTCGATGTCCGCGACGCGAAGGCGCGCGCCGTCGCGCAGCGCGAAGCCCACCCGATCCTCGCGTGCGCCGAGCCTGACACGCAGCCCGAGCAGATCCGTCTCCTCGATCGTGTCGACGGCGGGCCGGTCGTGGGCGGCCGCCGGCTGCGGAAACAGCAGCACGAGGAAGGCGTCCCTGCCGGTGCCTGTTGCGCTCACTTCCAGGTACGCGCGCTCCTCGAGCCGCTGCGCGTTCATCCGGGCAATGTCCGACATCGGGATGTGCCCCGCGCGTTTCTCGAGCCGCGCGTCCTGCGGCGCGAGCACGTTCATCCACAGGCTCGCGTTCGGCTTCCGGATCCATGCCTGCCGGCCGGCCACCTCGAGGTCGCGCGCGAACTCCGGGTGGAACACCTGGCTGTAGCGGTGGCGGCCGGGTGATTCGAGCCGGTCGAACAGCACGAAATATCCCGGTTTCACGAACATGATGGTTCGATCGAACCTCGTCAACGCCGGACGATACACAGGGCGCAGGTCTGCCCGCACCTGGTCGTGCACGTCGCTGAGCAGCACGGTCGCGATGCGCGGGTACTGGTCGAGCGCCGCCACGTCACTGCGATGGTCGGCGATGCGCTGGCTCGCCGGGTTGCCGTCGACGAGCACGACGTTGTGTCCCGCGCTCTGGATGAAGTACGGCTGGTAGAGCTCGTCCGCGTAGAACTCCGTCGGCCCCGCCTCGGCGAGCAGCGTCTCGCCGAACCCCGCGAGCTGAAACGAGCCCTGGTCCAGGTGATTGTGGTTGAAGAAGGGGCCGGCCGTGAAGTTCAGGATGAGCGCGTCCTCGTCCCAGCCGGTCCGAAAGACCACGCCCCCCTTCTTGTCGAAGTAGCGGGAAAGAGGCAGGTCGTCGGGCGGCGTTGGAGCGACCCGCGGGTCGTACCAGACGAAGTCGAAGACGTCGGACGCCGGCCGTCGCTCGGCGGCAAGGGCGGCACGCTGCTTCAGATATTGTTCGTAGTACCACTGCGCTCTCCCGTCGCCTGTGTGTGACGCGAGCCAGGCCCACGGGGTCAAGACTCCAGGCCGCGGCGCGGTGTCACCGAAATCGAGCTGCCGGTAGGGCAACTGCAGGGCGTAGAGGGGGTAGAGGTGTGAGCCGGCCACGTCGTACTCGCGGGAGAGATCGACGCCGAGGACATTGTTGAGCGCCGCGAGCGCACGCGCGGATCCCTCCAGGTCGAATTCGTGATAGTCGATGCCCTCACCGTAGCTGCCGTCGGCGAGGTAGGTCGCCCTCCAGTGGCTGCGCAACTTCTGCAGGAGCCCCGACAAGTACGGCTCGGCCTCGTCCCGGCTCTCCGCCGCCGCCAGCAGCGCGACCAGCGAGCCGCCCGCCGCGTGCGCGATCCAGTTGCTCGTGTGGAATGGGATGCGGTCGTTCGCGTAGTACTCGCGGAACGCCGGCACGATCGCCTTCTCGAACAGCGCCCGGCGCACCTGCGCGCGCTCCTCCGCGGTCAGGCTGTCGTACAGGAGGTCGTAGCCGAACGCCACGCCCGCCGCGAAGATGCCGACGGGATAGTACGTGTGCTGGCCGTGCTGCGTGAACCACGGATGCGTCCACGTCTTCCACCGGGTGGTCTCGACGAGCGCCGCGCGCGCCGCCCGGCCGGCCTCCGCGTCGCCGGTCAGCCAGTACACGAACGCGTTGGTTTGAATCAGCCCGCCCGCATGTCTCAGGATCGCGAGATATGGATACATGCCGGCGAAGCTCGGATTGCTCTCCAGGGCCCCAATGTCCCGCCCGGCCTCCAGCCCTGCCGTCTCGCGGAGTTGGCGCGCGTGCGCCTCGATCGCTTTCCACCACGCGTCCGTACCGGGTAGCCGAGTGCGCTCGAGCAAGCTGCGCCGGTCTGCCTCGCCGAAGTACAGGCGCGGGTGGGTTTGCGACGGCCACGGCCCGCTGACCGGGCGCTCAGTGCTCTGTGGCTCGACAACGTCGGGCGGCGCACGACGGGCGCCTTCGACTTCAATCTCGTCGAGGTGCAGCGAGTACTGATTTGCGGGATTCGCCTCGGGCACATCGATTTCCCAGTACATCGCCTGAATCGACAGGCCGTCAGCAGGCGCGCGATCGCCGTCGAGGAACCGTTGAAGCGGAACGCTGGCGTGCTGCCACTCGTCCCGCGCGGGGCGCGGGATCGCGTGCGCGTACCGCACGCCGTCGCTGCCGCACAGCACGATGCGGAGCTCGCCTGGCGGCACGTACGATCGAATGAAGTACGAGAACCGGACGCGGGACCCGGAGGACACGACGAGCTCAATCCGCTTAATCGCGCCGAAGCTCACCGGCCCGGGCTGCACGGGCCGAATGCGGCGCATCAGCGCGAAGCGGCCCAGGGCCGGGACGGGCGAAGGCAGCAGGCTGGGATCCCACGCGACGTCCTGCGCGGGCGGATAGCTGGCCCAGCGTTTCAGCTCGCCCGATTCGAAGTCCTCGCGATACGCAAACGGCTCGGTGGCCAGCCCGGCACCGGACACCAGCATCGACGCCAGCCACGCGACTGCGAGCCCGCCCGCACCGGGCAATCGATTCATGTCCAGCCCCACGTCCGACGCGAAACCCCGGCGCGCCCCCATTCTGCCAATCAGAACGACGATGTCATTGCCGGGTGGGAACGTCCCGCGATTCTGCGCGCGCCGGGGTCCGTTGTCAAGGAGGCGGGGCGGAGCGGCCGCCTCGCCTGCCTCGTTCTACGTTATAGAACGACTTCGCGCCCAACACTGAGATTTCTCTTGTGAACCGCGCTGGAACGGGTACACTGCCCGTGAACCGATCATGCCCACAAACAACTACATCGAAGCGATCGAGCGCGCGATGCAGGTCCTCGAGGCGTTCCAGGGGCAGCGCGAGCTGCCGCTGCGGGAGCTGGTGGCGCGCACGAAGCTGGTCAAGAGTTCCGTCTTCAGGATTCTCTTCACCCTTCAGCGGCTGGGGTACGTGGAACGCACCCCTGACGGCCGCTACTCGCTCACGCGGCGGTTGCAGCGGACGGGCGGCGACGTCGGCGCTGCCCTCGACCTGGGCGAGCTGGCGATGCCGCTCGTCACGCCGCTGGCGCGGCAATTCCAGGAAACCGTCAACGTCGGCGTGCTGGATGACGGTGAGGTGTCCTACATCCGGGTGATCGAAAGCCCTCATGCCCTGCGCCTCGCCGCGCACGCGGGCATGCGGAGCCCCGTGCACTCGACGTCGCTGGGCAAGTGCCTGCTGTCCCGTCTCTCCCGCACGGAACTCGACAGGATTTTCAAGGGCCGGCCCCTGTTTGCACGAACCGAGCGCACCATTCGAAGCCGGACCGCTCTGTACGCGGAGCTGGAGCGGGTGCGAGCGCGCGGCTATGCCGTCGACAACGAAGAGGATTCCCGCGGCGCTCGCTGCATTGCAGCCCCCATCCTCAACGCGGCCGGCCGCGTCGTCGCGGCCGTCAGCATCTCCGGTCCGGCCACGCGGATTCGCCCGGACCGCGATCGTGAGTTTGCCGCGGCGGTCATGGAGTCCTGCCGTCGCATTTCCGCCGTGCTCGGCTACAAGCCCGATGCGGCGCGCGCCGCGAATGAGTGAGGGGTTGACCGCCGGCTGCGCCCGGATCTGCATCTCGCCGCGTCCCGGCACGCCGCTCGCCGGGTTCGGGGCGCGCCAGGGGGTGTCGCGTGGCGCTCACGATGAACTCTACGTCCGCGCGCTCGTGCTCGAGCGCGACGGTGTGGCGCTGGCTCTGGCCGCCGCGGACCTGCTGGCACTGCAGGCGGCATTTGTCGATCGGGTGCGCGCCGCCATCGAGCGGCGGATCGGTCTGGCGGGCGACGCGATCCTCATCGCCGCGACCCACACCCACGCGGCCCCCCTCACGTTCACGACGTTTGTCGACGCGTCCGAGCGTCCCGATCCGGCCTACATGCAGTCGCTGGCCCAGGCGGTCGAAGACTGCGTAGCCCTTGCCTGGGAGAACCGCGGTCCGGCAGCGGCCGGCGTCGGGTCGGGCCGCATCAGCGGATTCGGCGTCAACCGCCGTACCTCCGATGGCACGCCGGTCGACGAAGAGATCGGTCTCATCACGGTGGCCGGCGCGAGCGGCCGGGCGCGGGCGGTCCTGGTGAACTACGCCTGCCACCCAACCGTGCTGGGACCGGACAACCTGCTGGCGACCGCCGATTTTCCCGCCTTCACGATCGAGCGGCTGGAGCGCGCGCTCGCTCCAGATGGGTTCGCCATGTTCGTCAACGGCGCGCAGGGCAACGTGGGGCCCGGCCACTCGTCCGAGAAGAGCGCCATCGGCATCATCGAGGGGGGCCGCACGTTTGAACGTGCGCGGGAACTGGGGGAGCGGCTCGCCGAGGCGAGCCTCGGCGCGCTCGCCGGCATCCCGGCCCGCGGCGACCTCGAGCTCGGTTTTGCGACCGCGCGCGTGGACCTGCCGCTGAAACGGTACCCCTCCAGCGATGCCACGGCGGCCGCGTGGCGCGCGGCCGAGGCGAGGCTCGCCGCGCTCGAAACGGCGGGCGTGGCGCTCGAGGACACCTCCGGCGCACGCACGGCGCGGATGTACGCCGCGATTCACGACTTCTACGCACGCGAAGCCGAGGCGCTCGGCGGGAAGCGGCTGCCGATCACCCTGCAGGCGCTGCGCATCGGCGACGCGATGATTGTCGCAGTCCCCGCCGAAGCGTTCGTCGAGCTGGGCCTGACGATCAAGCGCCGGGCCGGTCGCCCGACGTTGGTGGCCGGCATTGCCAACGGCTATATCGGATATCTGCCCACGCGCGAGGCCCACGCGGCCGGGGGCTACGAAGTGGTGGCGTCCAAGTGCGGAGAGGGCGCGGGAGACGTGCTGGTGGAGGCCGCGCTCGATCTCGAGAGGCGTCTGTTCGGCTGCCGGTAACGAAACGTGACCTCAGACCGCCGACCGCAACGGACCCTGAATGGAATGAAGCAGCCACGCCGGCCCTTTCTCTGGCTGACCGCCGCACTTGCGCTGCTGGTGTCAGCGCTCGTGTTCGCCCAAGCCCCTGCAAAGCACGTGGTGGTGATCTCCATCGATGGATTGCCGATGGATTACATCCTCAACCGTGACGAGTACGGCCTGGAGATTCCCCACCTTGCCATTGAAGCAGACGCAAAAGGCAAGATTGTGCGTTGGAACGCCTGCGCGCAGGCGTTTGGGGGAGCCGCTTCGATTGTCCTGCGCTCGAAGGGCGATGAGGGCTCTGCGGCGAAGGTCAAGCTGTTGTTCGCCCGACTCGCAGCGGACCCAGCCAATGGAATTGCGCTCGTGTTCGATGAGGCGGAGATCGGGCAACGAGGAGGCGACACGCGGGCCGCAGTCATGCTTTCGGCAGCGGGGTGCACGGCCATGACCCGAGAATGAGCTCGCTTAAGGCCACCTTCATAGCCTCGGGCTATGGCATCAGATCCGGCGAGGCGCTGTCCGAAATCGAAATGGTGCGGATTGCCCCGACGATTGCGCGCTATTTGAATGTGGGTCTTGCGAATGCGGAAGGCAAACCGATCGAAGGAATTCTAGAGTAAGCCCCGCTGAGAACGAGGTCATTTCATGCCCGGACAACTCGAGCTGGCAGACCACACGGTCATCGTCGGCTACTTCGCGCTGCTGACCATCGTTGGTTTGTACTTCTGGAAGCGGGTACGCCACGTCCGGGACTTGTTCGTCGGCAACAACCGCGTGCCGTGGTGGCTGGCCGGGATTTCCTTTTACATGACCAGCTACAGCGCGTTCATGTTCGTGGCGTACTCCGAGATGGCGTACCGCTACGGCCTGATCGCGGTGACGCTCGCCTTCTCGGCTCCGGTCGCGGTGCTCGTCGGCACCCTGGCGCTGGCGCCCCGGTGGAGGCGCGCGCGCATCATCAGCCACGTTCAGTTCCTCGAGATGCGGTACAGCACCCACATCCGGCAGGCGCTCGCCTGGTCGGGCCTTCCGCTCAAGGTCGTCGACGACGGACTGAAGATATACGCCACCGGCGTGTTCGTCTCCGTTGGGCTCGGCTACGACCTCGAGACGAGCATCGTGGCGAGCGGAGTCATCATGCTGGGATACACGTTCCTCGGGGGCCTCTGGGCCGTCCTGGTGACCGACTACGTCCAGTTTCTCGTCCTCACGCTCGCGGTCGTCGTGCTCTTTCCCCTCGCGATCGCGCGTGTGGACCTGGGCACGCTGGCGGCCGCGGGGCAGCCCGGCTTCCTTTCGCCGATCAACGCCCCGTTTTCCCCGCTGTATGTCGCCGCCTTTTACCTGCTCGTCCTGCTGGGCTACAACGGCAACTGGGCCCTCGCGCAGCGCTTCTACAGTGTGCCCGATGAACGCGCCGCGCGTAAGGCGGGCTTCCTGGCCGTGGCGCTCATGACGGTGGGGCCGCCGCTCTTCATCCTGCCCGCCGTTGCCGCGCGGAGTCTGCTGCCCGAGCTGATGGACCCGCCCAACTCGCCGCAGTACGCCTACGCCATGCTGGCGATCCGGTTTCTCCCGGCGGGTCTCGTCGGCCTGATGATCGCCGCGATGTTCGCCGCGACGATGTCGACGCTCAGCAGCGATTACAACGTGATGGCGAGCGTGGTGACCGAGGACATCTACCACCGCCTCATCGACCGTCATGCCAGCGAGCGCCGCCTGATGATCGTCGGCCGGCTGGCCACGCTGGCGATAGGCGCGGTCACGATCGTGATCGGCGTCGGCCTCGTCGCGGCCGCCCGGCAGGGACTCTTCGAGGTGATGGTCGCGCTGTTCGCTCTCTTCGTCGGTCCGATGATCATCCCTCTTCTGGGCGGGCTCCTGACACCTCGAATCACCGCGCGCGGCGCCGCCGCCGGCATCGCGGCGGGCTTCGCGTCCGGCCTGGCGATGTACCTCTACAAGACGCTCGTGATCGCCGCCCGTCCCGACGCGGACCCAACCTGGCTCCACTACGACTTCGAGGCCCTGACGATCCTGGTCAATTTCGCGCTGACCACCACGACGATGATCGTGACCTCCATCTTCGACCGTCGATCCGCTGAAGAACAGGCACGCGTCGACGCGTTTTTCGCGAGGCTGGCGCTCCCGATCGAGCCAGGCGTGGCTCCCGCTGCGAACGGCGCGACCGTCTTCTCGCCGCTGGCGGTGGTTGGCTGGGCGAGCGCCGGAACCGGCCTCCTGCTCTTCGCTGCCGCCGCGGTGCAGGCGGCTGGCTGGGGGAGGGTCATCAACGTGGGCGTAGGCGCCGTCCTGTGTCTGCTCGGGCTGGGGATGGTGTGGCTGTCCCGCCGGCTCACGCTTCCGGCCGCGAGGCCTGACGTCGCTGTCGGCGATCCCGTCGAGAGCGCCCGCCCGTAGGGGCGCCGCCGCCGGATTCTCATGCACCTGGCAACCCGGCTAACCCGCGACCTGGTGGCGATTCCCTCGGTAAATCCGATGGGCACCGGCGCGTCAGGCCCGTTGTACTCGGAACGCGCGGTCGCCGAGTACGTCCAGGCCTTTCTCCGCACGCTGGGCATGGACAGCGAGATTTGGGGTGAAGACGAGACGCACCCGAATCTGACCGCGGAGTTGCAGTGCGGGTCGCCCGCAACGGTGTTGCTGGAGGCCCACATGGACACCGTGTCCCACGAGAACATGTCGATCGATCCGTTCGATCCTGTGATTCTCGATGGGCGGCTCTATGGACGCGGTTCTTGCGACACGAAGGCTTCTCTCGCGGCCTATCTGTACGCGCTTCACCAGGTTTGCACCGGCTCCAGAAGGCCGAGCCTCAACGTCATCCTGGCGGCGGTTCACGACGAGGAGTACACCTTCGGAGGCGCGCGCGAACTGCTCCGGCGAGGCGTGGCCGCCGACTTCGCTGTTGCCGGCGAGCCAACCGGCCTCGACATCGTGTACGCCCACAAAGGTGTCTGCCGTTTCTTTGTCACCACCAGGGGCGCAGCGGCGCACGCGGCCGTACCATGGCTCGGGTCGAACGCGATCCATCGGATGAGTGAGGTCCTGTCATCGCTCGCGGCGTGTGCCGATGCATTGGCCCTGCGCCCGCATCCCCACCTCGGGCCCGCGACGCTGAATGTCGGCAGGATTCTTGGCGGGGACACGGTCAATACGGTGCCCTCCTGGTGCCGGATCGAAGTCGATCGCCGGCTCCTCCCGGGCGAGAGCTTCAGCGATGTCAGGCAGGGCCTCGCGGAACTTCTCGCTTCGCGCACCGACGTCACGATAGAGGACGCCTACCTCGATGTCCCCGCGGTGTACACGGACCCGACGGCAACGCCCTGTCGGCAGCTCCTGGCGGCATGCCGCGGCGCCGGCTTTGAGCCAACGTTCGCGACCGCGCACTACGCGACCGACGCATCGATCCTCTCGACTGCCGGCATGGCCACGCTCGTTTTTGGACCCGGCTCTGTTGAGGTTGCGCACGGCGCCCGCGAGTGCGTGCCCGTTGCAGACATCGAGGCAGCCAGCCTCGCAATCACCGAACTCATCAGCTCATGAGAGACCGTCATGGCGACTTCAGAACGAACAGTCCAGGGCTTGATCATCGATGGGCAGCGGGCGGAAGCCGCCGACCGCGGCACGCTTGACGTGCACGACCCGTCAAGCGGCGAACTGCTCGCCGTGCTGGCGAAAGCGACGACGGCCGACGTGGATGCCGCGGTCCAGGCGGCGCGCCGCGCGCTCGAATCCGGCGCCTGGGGCGGACTGGCGCCGGCCGAGCGCGGCCGCATCCTGATGCGAATGGCGCATCGCATCCGCGACCGCGCCGAGGAGCTGGCCGCGCTCGAGAGCCGGGACAACGGCAAGCCGCTGCGGCAGGCGCGCACCGACGTCCAGGTGGCGGCGCGCTACTTCGAGTTCTACGCCGGCATCGCCGACAAGATCATGGGAAACACGATTCCCGTCGGCCCGGGCATCCTCGACTTCACGGTCCGGGAGCCGATTGGCGTATCCGCGCACATCGTGCCGTGGAACTATCCGATCCAAATCGGAAGCCGCGGCATCGCCCCCGCGGTCGCCGCCGGATGCACGGTTGTGCTCAAGCCCTCGAGCGAAGCGCCGATGACGGCACTGAAGTTGGGCGAGATCGGACTCGAGTGCGGCCTGCCAGCCGGCGTGCTGAACGTCGTCCCGGGCACGGGATCGGAGGCCGGCGCCGCGCTCGCGTCGCACCCCGACATCAACCAGCTCACGTTCACCGGATCGGTCGATGTCGGCGTGCAGGTGGCGAAGCTGGCGGCCGGGAACGTCGTTCCGGTCGTGATGGAGCTGGGCGGCAAGTCACCCAACATCGTATTCGCCGATGCCGACATGGATCTCGCGCTTCCAGGCGTGGCGAACGCGATCTTCCAGAACGCCGGGCAGACCTGTTCGGCGGGGTCGCGCCTCCTGGTTGAACGAAAAGCTCACGACGAAGTGGTGGACCGGCTGGTCACGCGCGCCGGGGCCATGACACTCGGGCCGGGCATCGAGGATCCGGACATGGGCCCGATCATTTCCCGCCGCCAGCTCGAGACGATCGAGAGCTACGTCACGATCGGCCGGCAGGAAGGCGCCTCGGTCGTGGCCGGCGGCCGCCGGCCGGACGATGCCCGCCTCCACGGCGGCAACTTCTACGAGCCGACGCTGCTCGACCGCGTCCAGTCCGACATGCGCGTCGCACAGGAGGAGATCTTTGGGCCCGTGCTGGCGATCATCTCCTTCGACGACATCGAGGAGGCGGCGGCGATCGCCAACCGAAGTCAATACGGCCTCGTCGCGGGTATCTGGACCCGTGACATCAACAAGGCACTCTCGCTCGCCGGCCGGATCAGGAGGGGTCAGGTCTACGTCAACACGTACGGCGCAGGGGGCGGTGTCGAGCTGCCATTCGGCGGGTACAGGAAGAGCGGCTACGGCCGTGAGAAAGGCCTCGAGGCGCTGGCCAGCTACACGCAGGTCAAGAACGTCTGCGTCAAATACGCCTGACGATTGCGGCTGGCGCGGGACCAGGCGGCTATCGCCGGTCCCGTGCCGAGGATGCCGTCGCGCGCTCGACGACCATCACCGTCACCTGTGAGGGATACTGCTTCGAGTGGTGGACGGCATTGTGCGCCACCACGCCCGTCGCCTCGTCATAGTTGTTGCCGCCCGTATTGAGGTTGCGGTCGAAGCGCGGGAAGTTGCTGCTGGAAACCTCGATTCGGAGACGGTGACCGGCGTCGAAGTAATTGCTGGTCGTGAGCGGCTGAAACGCGACCTTGTACACGTTCCCGGGCTCCATCCAGGTGAGCGGCTTGTCGTACCCGTTTCGATAGCGCATGCGCTGGATCGATTCGTCGAGGTTGTAGGCGCGCCCGTCCGGGTAGACGTCGAGCACCTTGACGGTGAAATCGGTATCCCTGGCGTCCGACGATACATGGAGCGCCACCTCGATGGGGCCGGAGACCTCAATCCCCTTCTTCAGCGGCTCCGTCGTGTAGACGAGGACGTCGGCGCGGGCTTCCATCTTGCGCTGGTCGAACGAGCCGCCCTGGATCGCGTTGCCGGTGCAGCACACGTTCCCGCCGTACGAGGGTACGGGGTTCATCGGATCGTACGTAAACGCGTCGGGTATATCTGTGTCGGGTGGCGACGTTGCAAGGACGCCGTCGCCGGCGAGCGAGTTGGCCCTGCCCGCGCTCGACAGGTACCAGGTCATCGGCCGTGCGCCGGCAGGGGGCCACGTGTCCGATGTCTGCCACTTGTTGATCCCCATGGTGTAGTACGTGACCTTCGGGAGGGCGTCGAGCCGGGCGCTCGTTTCACCTTTCAGGAACCGGTCGAAGAAGCTGTACACAATCTCGTCGTAGTCCAGCCGCGCATCGCCCATGCTGCGTTCCCCGACGATGGTGTCTGCCGTGGCGCGCGTATAGGAGCAGTGCGCGACCGGCGCGATGATCGCCCACTGCTGGTCCGCAACCCCGCGCGAGGCGACCTTGCGAGCGTGGTTGTAGAGCGCCAGGTTGGGGCCAACCGAGACGTCGTACCAGGACATGAACCACAGGCCTGGTACGTCGAGCGGCATATCGTCGTGATACAGCCCTCCCTTGTACCAGGCGGGATCGTTCGGGGCGCGCTGAATCATGCGCCCGCCGGTCTCGACCGGCATCGCATCGGCAAAGATGCCGCGCGGCGCATCGACCGCCTTCAGCATGTCCTGCAGCGGAAGGTGCCAGAAGGCCTTCGACCAATCGACCGGCGGGAGCTGCTGCGCGAGGTCGAAGGACCTCGAGGCCCGGATCAGATCCTCCTGCGGGGTGCCGGACGGGAACATCGGACGCACCTGGTTCTGCTGCCGGGAGATCCAGGCCGCGAAGAGCATCTGGAACGCGCCGCCGCGATACCAGTTGCCCTGCTCGTAGTACGGGCCGACGCGTCCGACGCCCGCGCCGAACCCCTGCACGTTCATCGCCGCGAACGCCGGGTGCCCCATCGCGGCGATTGCCATCTGGTATTCCGCCGTGGACGAACACCCCGTCGTTCCCACTTTGCCGTTGGACCAGGGCTGCGAGGCGATCCAGGAGAGCGCATCGTGGCCGTCCGTGCGCGGCGCGCCCAGAAGGTCGTAGTTGCCTTCAGAGAAGAAATGGCCCCGCTCGTTCTGGACGATGAACGCGTAGCCGCGCTTGACAGCGGTCAGGGCCTCCGTCATGTCGGCCGGCACGCTGTTGCGCACATCCCAGAAGTTGAAGTTGTAGGGGGTGCGCACCCAGATTGCCGGGACTTTCCCGTCCGCGTTCCTGGGTCGATAGATGTCGGTCGCCAGGCGGATGCCGTCGCGCATCGGCATCATCACTTTGCGGTCGATGATGGCGATCGACTGAAGCTCCTTCTCGGTCTGCCAACGGCGCTCTTTCTCTTCGCCCGTCAGCGTTCCCTGCTGCGCCTGCACGATCGCGGCAGCACCAGAGAACAGCGCGACGGCGACGACGATTGCACGGCGAAAGGAATTCCTCATAGCGGCCGATCTCCTCGACTGATTAGACTGACAGCGCGGTTGTGACCTCGTACAACCATTGGGTTCCCTGGCGCAGGCTCGCAATCCGGATGCGCTCATCGGGCGCGTGAATCGCCTCGAACTCCTTCCGGGTTGCCGGGAAAGGAAAGACGCCGTACACAGAAACGCCCCGCGAGCGGAGATACCGCGCATCAGACGCGGCCGGCGCCATGTAAGGCACGGTCGCGCACGCGGGCCAGAGTCTTGTGGAGATCTCCTCGAGGGCCCTGAATTCGGGGGTGTCGTGGGGGGTCGCCGGCCCGTCATACGGCGACGGCGGATCGGCGCTGAAGCTGCCGGGATCGCATCCCGTGAGCTCGCCCAGTTCGGCGATCAGCGACTCGATCTGCTGGTCCGGGAGCAGGCGGCAGTTGATGACGCATTCGGCTTCCACTGGAATGACGTTGCTCCTCGTGCCTGCTTTGAGAATGGTCGGGCACACCGTGGCCCGTAGCAGCGCATTGTAAACGGGGTTGGCTCGAGTCACCGCGTCGAGAGCGTCCGGGTGGGCCGCCTCGCCAAGATTGGCGACGTCGGTGAGATGGCGCGCGAGGTCCTGGGGCTCGAAGCGCGCCATGCGACGAAGGTATTCACGCGCAAGATCCGTGGTGTGCACCCGCGTCGAAAAGGGATGCAACGGCGCCACCGCGCGGGCGAGCGCCACGACGGGATTGTCCGCCAGGGGAGTCGAGGCGTGCCCGGCCGTGCCTCGACAGCGCAGCCGCACCGTGTAGCTCTTCTTCTCCGCGCACTGGATCGGAATGTAGTCGACCTGACCACCGCCGTTGAGCAGCGGCGGGTCCCCCTCAGCCAGAGCCACCTGGCTGTCGATTTCGCCCCAGTGCTTCTCGAGCAGGAATCTCATGCCCTGCGCGCCACCGGACTCCTCGTCTCCCACCAGGCAGAGGATCAGGTCGCGCGAGCGGGTCGCCTTCTCACGCGCCAGGCGATGGAACACGTGAACGAGTGCGGCCGCCATGGCCTTGTTGTCCAGGGTCCCTCGGCCGTGGATGAATTCGCCGTCGCTGTGCCCGGAAAAGGGGGGATGACGCCACTGCCGGGCGTCAGCGCCGACGACGTCGATATGGGTGGAGAGCAGCAGCGGCGGGCGCGAACCGTTGCCCTTCAGGCGGGCCACCAATTGGCCCCGTCCGGGCGCGGACTCGATCACGCGCGCTTGAATGCCCTCGTGCGCCAGCGCGTTCCCCAGCGCCGCGTTCATCGCGGTTTCCCGCCATTGGCCATCCGGCGGGGGATTCTGCGTGTCGATGCGCACCATCCAGCGCAGGAGCTCGACGACGTCGTGCACGGGCGGCTGGGCGCCTGCCGCTGCCGCCTGCGGCCGACGACGGCCGGCTTCCGCCGGGTCTGTCTGCGTGGCGGCGAACGCGGCGCCGAACAGAACGCCGTTGAACTGCCTTCGATTCATGCTTTTCGCTTTGCCGCCGACCGGTCGAACGCCAGCCGCCCGTCGATGAAGACCTTCTCGACCCGGCTCCACGTTCGCAGAGGATGGTCGGTCCACACGACGAGGTCCGCGTCCTTCCCCTTGTCGATGCTCCCCATCCGATCCGCGACGCCGAGGATCTCGGCGGCGCTCATCGTGATCGCCCTGAGCGCTTCGGCTTCCGGCAGTCCATGCGCCCGGGAGATCGCCGCCTCCATGGCCACCGGCGCTCCCTCGGCGCGATCCGTACAGATCGCGATCTTGACGCCAGCCTCATGCAGTCGGGCGGCGTTCTCCTCGGTGTGCGCGCTGAATTCGTAGCGCCCGCCCCTGCCAGCCGCAATCATGTTGGGCCCGACGACAACCGAAACGCCGGCCCTGGCAAGCCTGTCCGCGACAAGATGGGCGCCCACGCCAATGTCGATCACGACGCGGAAGCCGAACTCCTCTCCCAGCCGCAGAGCCGTAGCGATATCGTCGGGCGTATTCGCCTGGACGCGGGCGGACACTTCGCGGCGAAGAACGCGGCCCAGCGCCGCGAAGCCGGGATCTGCACCCGGCGGGGCTCCCGCATCCTCCAGCCGCTGTCGCGCCCGGCTGAACGCCTCCCGGATCAGGGCCGCCGCTCCCATACGCGTGCGCGGCGCACGTTCACGGAACGAGGCCTTGGGCACCTCGCCCAGTGACAGGCTCATGCCCGCGGTGTTGCTGACGACGATGGCGTCGGGCCGGCCGGCGAGCTTGACGACCGCGCCCATGCCGCCGATGACGTTCTGGGGACCGGGCGAGACGTAGACCGCCGTCACGCCTTCCTTGATCCAGTCGTGGTCCCCGGGCAGGCTGAACGAGTCGACAATCCGGACCTGCGGCACAACCGGGTCCATGCGCTCCCACGAATCGTCCGGACCGATTCCGAACGACGTGCGCGCGTCGATGAGGCCCGGCGTCACGACGGCGCCACGCGCGTCGATCACTCTCGCACCCTCCGGAACCTTCACGGAGAGGCCGGCGTCCAGGATCTTCCCGCCGCCTATCAAGACCACGCCATCCTCGATCACGCCGTGCGAGATCGTGTAGATCCGGCCTCCGCGAAGGGCGTACACGTCGTCCCCGCCGGCGCCCATCACAAGCTCACCGGCCGCCATGAGCGTCACGAACAGCCGCCACCAGCCTGCCCTGTGCATGCGTCTCCGATCGTCACCGCCGGACATCGAACACTGAACGGTTCGCCGCCCGGTTGTACACCTCGTGGCCTTCCACGAACACCTGTTCCACGTGGCTGTCGATCTCGAGCGGCGCGCCGCTCAAGATCAGGAAGTCTGCATCCTTGCCCGCCTCCAGGCTGCCGAGGCGCTTCTCCAGCCGGAACAGCGCGGCGCCGTTAATCGTCAGCGCTTTGAGCGCCTCCGCCTCCGGCAGGCCGTGGCGCACGCAGAGCGCCGCAACGTGACGAAGGTAGAGCTGCGGGCCATCCGGGTGATCCTGCTGGAACGCGACGCGTCCTCCACGCCGTACGAGCTGCGCAGGTCCGTCGAGCATCCGCGCCTCACGGCTCTGGAACGGCAACACGGGCCCGAAGCTGACCGCCACACCCGCGCGGGCGACCTCGTCGACCAGATCGACGAGGGTTGTTCCATGGACGATATAGAGGTCGAGATCGAACTCCCTGGCGAGCCGCAGCACGTTCACGATCTGGGCCGGCCACTGCGCGTGGACCCCCACCACCCATTCCCGCGTCAGGACCTTGCCCAGCGCTTCGAGCTGTGGGTCGCGCGACGGCGCCGGTTCCTGCCGTCCAGCGGCCACGTGGGCCTCCCAGCGCTCCCGATACGCACGTGCCGCGAGCAGATTCTCCCTCAGGATCGAGGCGACGCCCATGAGCGAGCTGGGATGAGCGCCGCCCCCACCGTCGGGGAAGAATGTTGAACTCATCGCGAACTTCATGCCGCCGGGCGCCAGATACATGTCGTCGGCCGTTCCTCCCCGCAGCTTCAGAACCACCGCCTGGCCGCCGATCGGGGTCTGGGCTCCCGGCGACACGACCATCGTCGTCACGCCCGCCGCAAGCGCCAGCCGGAAGGCGCGATCGCGCGTGTCGATCGATTCCAAGGCGCGGAGTCGCGCGTTGATCGGTCCGGAAGTCTCGTTGTTATCCAAATCGGCGGGGACCCAGAGGCGCTTCATACCCATGTGCGAGTGCGTCTCGATCAGTCCCGGCATGACCGCCTTCCCAGACCCGTCGATGAGGCGGGCGCCGGGGGGAATGCGCACGCGCCCCACGGGCCCAAGGGCGCTGATCTTGCCGTTCTCGCAGACCAACACACCCGGGTCGATGACAGCGCCGGTGACCGTGTAGATCCTCGCGTTTGTGACGGCGATGGATTCCCCGGCGTACGCCACCCCGCACGCGGCGACAATCGCACCGCCCGCGACCAACGAAACGGCATGCCGGAGGGACTCGTAAAACCCCATGATCCTCACTGGAGAGCCTGTCGAGCAGCCTCTCGAACGCCGGGCCAGAAATCGGTCGTCCGGATGCGCTCGAGGAGACGTCGCACCGCCGGGTCATGACCCGCCAGCCGGCCCAGGGCTTCGACGGCGGGCTCGCGGGCCCAGCGAGTCGTGCGATCCGATTCGAGGTAGCGAACGAGTTCCGGCACACCCCGGGAATCTCCCAGTGCCGCGAGCCCCTCGAACACCGCGGCACGCAGCACGTCACGGTGGGCGGACTCCCCGCTTGCCTGCAGCAGAAGCTCGAAGCTTCCGCTGGCTCGCGCGCGCGCCAGGGCCAGCAACGCGCGCGCCCGCAGAGGCGGCGTGGCTTGGGGACCGGCCGCGCTCCTCAACGCCTCTTGAACGTCCTCCCGCTCGGCAAACCGTTCGAGCGCGCCGACGAGGCTCTGCTGCACTCGCGAGTCAGTCTCGCGGCGCAGGGCGCCGAGCAGAATCGGCACGGACTCGGTGCCCCGCCTGGCCAGCGCCGCCGCGGCAGCTGACCGTACTCCGTGAAACAGATCGAAGGACAGGGCCCGGCGAAGCGTCTCTCCCGCTTCCTCCCCCGGCGACGGAGCCAGCGCTTCGACGGCTTCGATCCGCCCGACGGCGTCGCGTGCGCTCTCCCACTGTCGCCGCAGCTCTTCCACCGGGCGCGGGAACTCCACGGTTCCAAGCAGGCTGTTGTCGGCATCGAAGCGGACGTAGAGAAGCTTCCCCGCTACCCGGTACGCGCGTTCCTCACGCCGCTCGCTCAACAATTCCGAGTGCACCTCCGCACCCTGATCGGTCACGATCTGGATGCGAACGGGGACGCGGTACAGCCCTGCCTGGTCCGGCTGCGTCTGCTCGATGGAGAGGGCGAGCGTCGCGGTCCGTTCATCCCAGCGGCGCGCGACTCGAAATGCGGGGTAGCCCTTCCGATGGAGCCACTGGCCAAAGTACCAGTCAAGCTGCTGACCTGACACCTCCTCCATCGCTCGTTGCAGATCGACCGAGTCGGCCTCGCCGTAGGCGTGGCGTTCCGCATATCGGCGCAGTCCAGCGAAGAAGACCGCGTCACCCAGCCAGCGGCGCAGCATGTGGAGGACGTACGCCCCCTTGGAGTAGATGTGCTCGTCCAGCCCTCCCGGCACGGGCTCGTCGCTGACCAGCGCGCGCTGATACTTCCGGTCCTCTTCGAGGTACAGGTGAAGGCGCTGGCGCAGACGATACTCGAAGACATCGCGCCCTTCTGCGACCTCGAAGAACTGGTTGCCGAAGTAGACCGCGAAACCTTCGGTCAGCCACACGTGCGCCCGGCCTCTCGCCGCCACCAGCATCGCCCACCAGATGTGGCTCAGTTCGTGGGCAACGATATAGTCGTCGGCGTGCAGGCGCGAGCGCTCATCGATAAGCTTGTTCTCGCCAAGGCACGCCATACCGACCTGCTCCGTTCCGCCCGGATGGTAGTCCCAGACAACCGCTTGCCGGTAGAAGCGGCCGAACGGATAGGCGCCGAACTGGTTGGAAAACAGCTCGAGCATCTGCGGGAGGCGGCCGAAAGAACGCTCGACCGTCGCGGCGTCGGCCACCTCGGCCGGCACGTAGTGGACCAGCACGTGTCGGCCGGCGCGCTGCTCGAAGACATCGAAGGCCCCCGCAACGAAGGTGAAGCCCTCGAATCGGACGGCAAGGGGTTGCTGCCAGTGGAAGACGCGATGGGATCCGGCGGGGCGGACGCCCACCAGCTCACCATTGCTGACAACCTGCCAGTCGGAGCGCACCGTGGCCTCCAGATCCCACGTCATCCGCTGGTTCGGATCGAAGGGCCGCGGCATCCAGTCTTCCCAGGACTGAAACTGCCACGCCTGCTGGACGGCCGTCCCGGTCTCCGTCGTCGTCGCGTGGAAGAAGAGACCTTGCCGCGGCTCCGCCCGGTAGTGCACGCGCAACAGGCCCTTCTGGCCGGCGGGGGCCCCGGCGATGCGGACTTCGAGGCGATTCTCCTCGACCTGATATCCACGCAGCGCCTGGGGTTGGGCCTCCACCTTCAGAATGCGCAGACCACGCTGGCCCAGGGTCAAGGCATCGGTTTCCGCGCCGGTAGCCACATAGTGGAATTCAGCCACGCCCTCGACCGACCGGGCGCGATCGTCGACAGCCACCGCCAGCCGCAGGTGGCTGATGTCCGGCGGGACGGTACCGGGTCTCAGCAGGATCGCCACCAACCCGAGCGCCCAGGCGCTCATTTCGTGTGTCCCGCGGCGGTGCAGGACGCGTCCTGCACGATGAAAGTCCCCAGTTCCGACTTCAGATTTCCGTGTGGGAAGTACGCGTAGCGGTAGGCGTCACCGGCGCCGGCAGCCGCAAGGCCCGATTCGCCGTCGATGAGGATCACCTTGCGCGATCCCCGCGCTCTGACGCTGGCGATCGTGTACCCCTGGACCCAATCGTCGGAGTGGCGAGCCAGCAGCAGCCGGCCTTTCAGGGCATCTCCGAGCGGCAGATCGCCTTCGACGTCGAAGCCGTGCTGGTCGCCTTCGCGATACACGCCCGCGATCCTTCCGTGAAGCCTCATTTTGCCGTCGAGGCGGTGCGCGTTCCGTTTGACGAGGGCGCCGTCAGAGAGATGCATGAACCCGAGAGCACTGTTCGCTTCGGACACCAGCGCAAAACGACCGCGGAACGACAAGTCTGTCTCCCTGACTTTCTGAAGCCTGACGCCATCCGGATCCACGAGGACGTAGTCCGTACGGTCTCCCACGCTGATCGCCAGGGCAAGAGCCGCACCGAAGTCACCTTCGAGTTCGAGCCTCCTGACCTGCGAGATGAACGGACGTCCGGAAAACGGCTCCCACACCGCCACGAACGTGCTGTCCAGATCCTCACCCGCCGCTTCAACCAGCAGGAGCGGCATCTTGAAGCGGTCGACCTTCAGGTTGTCTTCACCTGCCCGGCGTATCGACGGGGCCTGCGCCCGGGTGACCGTCCGTGCCGGCCCCCCCAGCATGGTCAGCTTCAGCCCCAGGTCCGGGCGCTCGTGGAAGCGCCAGGTGGCGCTCCAGGGCTTGTCTGTCGTCGCGCTCGAAAGTCCGTCGATCAAGCCGAAGATCGCTCCCTTGAAGCTCTCGCCGTCAAGCTCCGGATCGGTGTCGGCGCTGTATCGCGTGCCGGGACCCAAAAGCGTTCCCTCGCGGGGACCGAGCGGGAAGCTCGTCTCGATGCCCTGTTCATCGTCGGCGCTGCCGTGTACGGCCCACAGGTGGCGGCGGCCTCCACGCACGCGGAAGACGTCAACGACGTAGGCGTCGGACGGAGACACGCCGACCAGGGCGACGAGCCGGCGATACTCCTTCAGGCCGGGGACCAGCCCGAGATAGCCCCGCGATCCCTCGGCTTCCACCACCTGGACGTGCTCGTCCCGGGCGTCGTAGAGCAGCAGGTTGCCGAACACCGGCTCGGCGCTGTGGGCCTTCTCGACCTCGAATCGATCGAGGCGCGTCCAGGATGCCGGGACCCAGCCCTCAGTCATCCTCTGGTTCGACGTGTCCACCACCACCGTGTTGTGGGCCAGCGTGCTCGCCGCCCACGGACGCAGCTTGGTGTGCGTGTATCCGATGTCCGAGAGCATTTCCTTGCCGCGAGCGAAGAGCAGGAGATTCAACTGGTCGGCGTGCGCATGGCCGGCGTGATAGCCGAAGTGCAACTGCGCCTGGATTTGGTGTTCGCCAGCACCCCGTCCGAGCAGGGCATGACCGTACGCCGGCAGCAACACCGGTATCGAACGCTCGAGGGGTTCATCCTGCATGAAGCGCGAACGCCCCTGCGCATCGTGGACCGGGGTGTAACGGCCGTCGGGAAGACGGAGGCTGCGAAGCGTTGCCCGGGATTTCTGCAACAACGGATGCGCGTCGTCGAGGTTCAAGTCCCGGTAGCGTTCGCCGTCCGCCGGATGGTTGTAGCCCGGGGGATCGGAGTAGCCGCGCGCGAGATCGATCGGGTAGGACAGCGCGTCGAGCATCTGGAACAAGTAGGCCGTCGATCCGGAGTTCAGCATTCCGTCGCGGAAGAACCACGCTCGAAAGGCATCCCTGAACCGGTTGACGCCGTCGTGGACGTAGTCGGGCTCGCCGATGGCGCGACCGATGGCGATGAGGCCGGCTGCCGTGCCGTTCATGCCGGACGGCCCGACGTACCGGGGGTAGAGGCGGACGAGCTCCACTGACGCGCGGAACAGGTCGCGCTCGATTCGCTGGCGGACGTCGGCTCCGTCTCGGACGCTGAGTCGATCGAACGCGGGGCTGTCGTGGATCAGGTCGTATGTCAGCGCCAGCTCCGTCGGCAGCTCGTCGTGGATCCAGCGACCCCACCTGCCGCTCTGAACGGGGTACGGAGGCGACGGATAGAAGACCTTCCAGTTGGCGTAGTTCCCGATGAGGCCGTTGACCGGCCAGCCTGGATACACCTGGGCGAACCGGTCCAGGATGACGGCCGCCTTGTGCGCGTAGCGCTCGTCTTTCGTGACTCCGTACACGCGCGCCATGTCGTACGCACGCGCGGCGAGATACCGCGCGGCCTGCGCGTGGGCGGCCCCCTCGAAGAAGTACCGGTGTTTTTCGCCGCCGCCGTCGTAGTACCGATAAACCTGCACCTCGCCACGTGCGTTGGGGATCTTCAGCTCCCCGTTCAGCGGGTACCGCTCGCTCGGGTAGCGTTCGCCCGTGTGCCGGCATCTCACGTGGTCGGGGTCGTCGATCGACCATCGGTCGGCGCCCGTGTCCTGTACACCTCCGGCGAAGTCCGGGCAGCCGACCAGGTGAATGGGCGCGGTCGTCGAGATGAGGCCCGCGAGACGTCGATCGTCGGTGGCCATCACCTCGGTCACCGACGCCTTCAGGGCCTCGACGTCGACCTTCGCGGTCGCCTGGAAGGGATGCGGGAAGGCGCCCTGAGGCGCGTGTTGCGTGCCGGCGTTCCGGGCGGGGAACGCCGTCCAGAGCACGACGGCTCCCACGAGCGAGACTTCTCTCCAGTTCACGTGTCAGCTCCCGGCGACATCGCTGATCGCTTTGACCTCGGCGGCCGACAGGTTCTGGACCATCTTGACGATCAGCCTCGCGAGATACCGGGTCGACCCGTTCAGCACCTGGAACTCGGTCTGGTACGTGATCGGCAGGCCCGGTCTCACGCCGAACGTCTCGGTCGCCTCCTCGCGGCTCGGCCCTCAGAAGATCAGCTTCAATGCGATCTGTTTGTCGATCGCGGTCCACATCTGCTTCTTGTCGAACACGATCTTGCCGAAGTAGGGGCTGCCCACCTGGTCATAGGGTGTGCCCCCGTAGAAGTACCGCGTCAGGTTGTAGAACTCGCCCCGCAACTGCAGCCGCGCCCCCTTCCCGACCTGGAAGTCCTTGAAGATTGACATGTCCCACCGGAAGAAGCGCGGACCGCGCAGCGCGTTTCGCTCCAGGTCTCCGAACGTCCCGGGCGCCGGCTTGGCAAACGCCGCGGGGTCCACCCACAGCAGCGGCGTCTGCTTGAACCCATCCGGCGTCGGATCCCCGACCAGATTGGGGCGCGCGGCAACCGCGTTCGCGCCGGTGTTGCTGACATCCTCGTAGAGACTCGGCGTCCAGGGGCGGCCCGACATGAGCGTGACGACGCCGTTCGCCTGCCAGCCGCCGGCGAGCGCGTTGAGGAACCCGGTCCGGTTCAGCCAGCGCCGTCCGGACCCGAACGGCAGCTCGAAAAGATACGTGCCCACGAGCCGGTGGCGCACGTCGAACGAGGAATAGCCCCACTCCGCCTCAAGGTCGCGGCTGTTGTCGGGTGTGTTGCTGCTCGCCCCGACCCAGTTGATGTCGGATCCCTGATCGCGGCTCCTCGACCACGTGTAGGCGAGCGTCGCGCCAAGGCCGCCCTGCATCTGACGCTCGAGCTTGACCTGCGCGCTGCGGTAGTTGGAGGAAACGCAGTTGCAGATGATCGCCGAGTTCGACGTGAAGTTCGCGTACGGCACACGACTCTGCACCGGCGTCGGACTCAGAGGATCTTCGGCGGGGAATGCCTGGTTGAAGTAGAGGAACACCGGCAACTGGCGCCCCTCCTTGGCCTGCACCACCACCTCCAGCAGCAGGTTCCTCATCAGCATGTGCTGGATCCCCACGCTCGCCTGGTGCGAATAGGCGTGACGGGAGTCGGCCGGCAGAGCGCTGACCGCTAACACGCCGGAACCGCCAACAGACAGGTCGACGGGCGGCGGGAAGAGGTCTCGCATGTCGATCGTCGGAGTCACGCGATTGCCCAGCGGGATGAAGGGGGCGACGAGCAGGTCGGGCGCCTTGATGCGCTGCCAGAAATACCAGTCGGCGCCGCTCGTATAGAACAGACCGTAGCCCGCGCGAACCACCGTGTCGTCGCTGTTGAAAGGACGGAACGCGATCCCAACCCGGGGCGCAAAGTCGTTGCGATCCGGCTTGATGATGCCCGGCCTCGATCCAAACGCAATCACCGGCGTCGTCGTGCGGTTGGCGAACTCCTCGTTCGGCGACAGGACGCGGCCGCCTGGATACGACAGGTCCAGCTCGTAGCCGCCTGGCTGGCGGTCACGCGTCGAGCTCGTGTACTCGTAACGGAGGCCGAGGTTGAGGGTGGCCTTGTCGCTCACCGCCCAGTCGTTCTGGGTGAAGAAGGCCATCTGCCAGTTTCGGGGGTGGCTCCGCGCGGGAATCGGCGAGATCGCCGCCTGCGACGGGTAGCCGAGCAGGAAATCCGCGAACGACTGGCCCGCCGCGACCGGCAGAAACGGCAGCGACGTGTAGCCGTTCAGGAAACGCAGCAGCGGCTGGGCGGCGACGCCATTGGCGTGCACCGTGTTGAGATCGCGCCGAATGTCGGCGCCGATCTTCAGGTTGTGCCTGCCGCGCACGACCGTCATCACATCGTAGAGCTGGTAGGTGTTCGTCGTGTTGATTTCCGCCGAGCTGCCGCCGGGACCGAAGTTGCGCAGGCCGCCGGCAAAGAGCATCCGGGGCAGGCCGAAGTCCAGAGGGTCCGTCGAGGTGTTCTGGAAGCCCATTTCCCGGGCGTAGTCACGGTCCCCGCCCGACGTCTCGAGCATGTACTCCATGATCGTGCGGTTGAACGCGGCGCGCACCTCGTTCACCACGCGCGGGCTGAACACCCGTGTGTGCACCAGCGCCACGTTCTTGCCGGGGCTGTTCATCGCGCGCCCCGTCAGCGGCATCCAGCCGGGACTGACGTTTTCCTGGGCCTGCTGGGTGTAGCGTCCCGTGAGCCGGTCCTTGTTCGACAGCGTGTGGTCGACCCGCACGGTCAGGTTCGTGGTGTCGTTGTGGGTGGTCAGTCCCACCAGCTCGTTGGGATTGAGCCGCGGCACGAACATCTCGAGGTACTTGGCGGCCAGCGCTGCAATCCGATCTGACGGGATGACGTTGCCCGCGAAAGGCGTGCGCAGGTAGCGGGAGTTGCCGGTGCTGAGCGGCTTGGCCGGGTCGAAGGCCGGATTGGGGCGCGTCGTCAGCGGATCGTAAATGGGGATCAGATTGCCGGCGCTGTCGCGGTAGTTCGAAAAGTCGCCCGTGCGCCAGGCATCGTCGATGAACACCAGCTGCATCGGGCTGGTGAAGCGGTAGCGCAGGCTTTCGTGGCTGGCGAAGAAGAACGTGCGATCGCGGCCGTCGTACAGGTGTGGGATGTAGACCGGCCCGCCGAGCGTGCCGCCGAACTGATCGTAGCGATACGGGCGCTCCTCCGGCTGGCGGGTCGCGGGGTTCAGGAAGTTGGGGTTGGTCGGCTGCAGCGCGTTGCCGCGGAAGAACTCGTAGGCCGAGCCGTGCAGCGCGTTGGTGCCCGACTTGACGGCCAGGTTGATGAGCGAGCTGCCGCGCGACTCGGCCGAGTAGAAGCTCGTCTGAACCTTGATCTCCTGCACGGCGTCGACCGACGGCGTGACGCCGGTCGTCCCGTACGCCGTGTTGTTCGTGGTGACGCCGTCGACGGTGAAGGCGTTGCTGCTCACGCGCCCGCCGCCGACCGTCACGGCGATACCCTGGGTCCAGCCCTGCACGAAGTCCTGGGTGGAGCCGAAGCTGGGAAGCGCACCGGGGACGAGCGCGATCAGCTCGGTGAAATTGCGGTTGATCGTCGGCAACTCGGCCGCCTGGCGTCCCGAGAGCACCGTGCTCACGTCCGGCGTCTGCGTATCCACCTGGAGCGCCTCCCCCCGGACCTCGACGGCGTCCTCCAGGCTGCCCACCGCGAGCTTCACGTCAATGCGGCGGGTCTGCTCGACTCCCAGCACGATCCCGGTGACGGTTGCTGTTCGGAATCCTGTGAGTTCCACCTTGCACTGGTAGGTGCCGGGGTCGATGGACGGGAAGGAAAAGTTTCCGGCGCCGTCGGTGACGAAGACGCGCCGGGCGTTCGTCGCTTCGTTGGTGAGCGTGACCGTGGCGCCCGGCACGAAGGCGCCGCTCGAGTCCTGCACCGTCCCGCCGATCGTCCCCGCAGATCGCTGGGCCAGCGCCTCGGGCGCAAGCACCGGGCACAGCAGGATGCCGCCCAGTAGATGCGCGAGCGCGAAACGTCGTCGACCAAGCTTGTTCACGGCTACCTCCTCTTGCATCCGTGTCGTATGAGATCCCCCAAACAGGACTGTTCTATTCAGTAGAACCGACTCGAATGACCGCATCATGCTCGGACGAGCGCCAGCTGTTGTCAAGCGAAAACTGGGACACAGCAGCCAATCCGGTGTATTCTTTACAGCAGAACGCACGGCGGGGCGCGTGCACATTCCGCTTTACATCGCACCGACCGTTGAGCGACGATGCGGGAACGGAGCGGAACGTGATGCTGGGACTGCACGGCGGAACCCCGGTTCGCGCACGTTGTTTTCCTGCATGGCCCGTGCACGGAGACGAAGAGGCGCGCGCGCTGCTGGACGTGTTGCACAGCACCCAGTGGGGCGGTTACAGCCCCAAGGTGCGCGAGTGCGAGGAGGCGTTCGCCCGATCGCAGGGCGCGGCGCACGCGATCTCGTGCGCGAATGGAACCGTGGCCCTCGAGGCCGTGCTCCGCGCGGTCGGATTGACGTGCGGCGACGAGGTGATCGTCCCGCCGTTCACGTTCGCCGCCACCGCCACGGCCGTCGGGCTGTGCCAGGGGTACCCGGTGTTCGCCGACATCGATCCGCGCACGCTGAACCTCGCGCCGCAGGCGGTCGAGGCCGCCATCACGCCGCGCACGCGCGCGATCATCGTCGTCCACTTCGGGGGGCATCCTGCGGACATGGATGCCTTCACGGCGCTTGCCGAGCGGCGCGGGCTCGCGCTCATCGAGGACGCCGCACACGCGCACGGCGCCCGCTGGCGAGGGACCCCGGTCGGCACGTTCGGCGTGGCCGGGACCTTCAGCTTCCAGTCGTTCAAGCTGCTGACCGCCGGCGAAGGGGGCATGATCGTCACGCGCTCGACGGCGATGGCGGACGCGCTCTGGGCGTACTGCAATCAGGGGCGCCGCAAGAACGGCGGCTGGTACGAACACTTCACCCTCGGCACCAACGGCCGGATGACGGGATTCCAGGCCGCCGTGCTCCTGGAGCAATTGCGGCGGCTGCCGGAACAGAGCCGGCGCCGCCACGACAACGTCTGCTACCTCCGGCGGCAGCTGCAATCCGTTCCCGGCGTCTCACTCCCCGAGGACGATGCGCGCGTCGAGGCGCACCCGCACTACATCGTGACGCTGCGCTACGACAAGTCGCAGTTTGCGGATGTCGAGCGCGACCTGCTGGTCTCGGCGCTGCAGGCCGAGGGCATCCCGGCGCAGCGCACCTATCCGTATCCGCTGTACCGCAACCCGGTCTTCCAGCCTCGCCTCGTCCAATTCGGCCGCGTGCCGTCGTGCCCGTGCCCGCAGGCGCAGAATTACGCGTCGCTCTGCCTGCCGGAAAGCGAGCGCGCGTGCCGCGACGGGATCTGGCTCGAGCACCAGGTGTTCCTCGGCGATCACCGTGACATGGACGATATCGTCGCGGCCTTCCAGAAGATCCAGCGGTCCAGCGGCGTGCTGGCTCGCGCATCGGGCTCCGCGCCGATCGCATGAGGCTCCTCAACTTTCACACGGCTCCCGGACGCGCGCGGCTCGGCCTGGTCGAGAACGGTGTCGTGCTCGATCTCACGGCGCTCGCGGGCGCGGACGAGCGATTCCGGTCCGTTGTGAGCCTGATCGCTGATGGTCCGCCGGCGCTCGAACGCGCGCGCGCGCTCGCCGATCGGCACCGCTCGGACGCCGCGCGGTGGGCCGCGCTCGACGGCTGCGAGCACGCGCCGCTCATCGGCTCGGCACAGCGCGTCTTTGCGGTGGGGCTCAACTACGCGGATCACGCGGCCGAGAACAATCTGCCGATTCCGGATGCGCCGGTCTTCTTCACGAAGCTGGCCTCGGGCGTCGTGCCAGCCGGGCGGGCGATCCCACTGCCCGCCTGCTCGCAGCAGGTGGACTACGAGGCGGAGCTGGCCGTGATGATCGGACGGCGCGTCCGGCACGCGAGTGAAGCGGCGGCCAGGGAGTGCATCGCGGGCTATACGATCCTGAACGACGTCACGGCCCGCGACCTGCAGATCCAGCACTCGCAGTGGTTCCGCGGGAAGAACTGCGACGGCTTCGCGCCGCTCGGCCCCTGGCTGGTCACCGCCGACGAGGTGCGGGATCCCGACGACCTGGACATCACGCTCCGGCTGAACGGACGCGAGCGGCAGCGCTCGAACAGCCGGAACCTGATTTTCAAGCCGCCGGCGCTGATCGCGTTCCTCTCGCGGACGCTGACCCTGGAGCCGGGGGATATCATCACCACCGGCACGCCGGCCGGCGTCGGTTTCCACGGCAAGCCGCCAGTGTTCCTTCAGCCCGGCGACGTCGTCGAGGTCGAGGTCAGTGGCGTGGGTGTGCTGCGCAACCCTGTCGTATGCGAGGAGACATAGAGATGGACGCGGTTCGCGTGGGGGTCATCGGGCTCGGCATCATGGGCGAGCTGTACTCGAAGATCTACGCCTGCCACCCGTGGGCCCGCCTCGTGGCGGTGTCGTCGCGGCGGCAGGCACGCGTCGACGAGATCCGGTCGCGCCACGATGTCCCGGAGGGTTACACCGACTACCGGGACATGCTGGACCGCGCCGGGCTGGACGCGGTCGTCGTCGCCACGCCGGATCACCATCACGCGGCGCCGGCGCGCGCCGCGCTCGAGGCCGGCCGGCACGTGCTCGTCGAGAAGCCGTTCACGACGAGCGTGTCCGAGGCGGACGAACTGATCGATCTCGCGCGGCGGACGCGCCGCCACATTCAAGTCGCGTACAACCACCGGTGGCTGGCGCCGTATCACCAGGCCCGGGCCGCGATCCAGGCCGGCCAGCTGGGCACCCCGCTCGCCGGGTTCGCACGGAAGAACGACACGATCTTCGTGCCGACCGAGCTCATCTCGTGGGCCGGAGAAACGACCCCGGCGTGGTTCCTCTCCTCCCACGACATCGATTTGATGCGATGGTTCTTCGACGCCGAACCGCTCGAGGCGCGTGCGTGGGGGCGCAGGGAACTGCTCGCGTCGCGGGGCGTCCCGACCTACGACGTCATCCAGGCACAGGTCCGCTTCTCCTCGGGCGCGATCGCCACGTTCGAATCCGGCTGGGTGTATCCCAACACGTTTCCGACGATCGTCGACTCGTTCGTCGAGGTGATTGCCACCGGCGGTCACGTGCACCTCGATCGCAAGCGGGAATCGATCGAGATCAGCACCGGCGAACGGTTTTCCTATCCGAAATGTTTCCTGACGCACGAGATCTTCGGCCGTGTGAGAGGGGCGTTCCCATCCTGCCTGGAGGACTTTCTCGTCGCGGTCCGCGAAGACACGCCCCCGCGCGTCACCGGTTTCGACGGGCGCCAGGTCACCGCCGCCCTGGAGGCCATTCACCGGTCGCTGGACTCGGGCCGGACCGAGCCGGTCTCGCCTCCACCCTCGAGCACGGCCTGACTTGGAACTCGAGCAGGAGTTCGGCTGCGCGGTCACGCCTCGAGCTTCGCCAACTCGTCAAAATGCGCGTCGTCGTGCGCGATGTCGAGCCCGTGTATCCTCGCGCACGCGAAGATGAGCACGTCGGCGAGAGGGACGGTCACACCGGAGACGCGCCCGCGATCGGCGAGTCGAATGGCGTGGCCCCAGACTTCCGCAGAGATCGCGTAGTCGGGAAGCAGGACCTCGTAGCGGCGGAGCGTCTTCCGCTCGCCATCGTTGGTGACGCCGCGCCACAGCTCGAGTCGCACGGCCGGACACCACGCGGCCTCGCCGTGCTCCAGCAGCGCGTTCACGCGGTCCCGCTTCGCCGGGTCGCCACTCCTTCGCAGCTGGTGGACCCACAGCGAGCTATCGACGAGGACGGCCATGGAGGTCCCGGTCGCGCCGCGCGTCGATCGCCTCGATCTCCTCGTTGGTCGGGAACCTGTCGCTGAAGGTGCCGGCGTACTTGACCAGCTCCGCCATGCGCCGCCGGCGATTGAACTCCTCGAGAACCTTGACGACCGCCTCGCGTTTGGTCTTCGCCTGCGTAAAACGCATGGCGTCCTTCAGTTCGTTCTCTGGAATATCCACCGTCGTCTTCATGATTCCATTATCCACGCCAGCGGAATCCAGATCAACGTCTGTGGGAATCCTCCTGCGCGCGTCTCGCCTCGCCGCCTGGGGAGCGTCGCCCCCGTCTACCGGGAATACCGCACGGACGCGCCGGCGTACACCCGCCGGCCGGGCGACGGGAAGTACCGCACGTCCTGCTCGGCGAACAGATTGTCCGCGCCGAGGAACACCTGGACCTGGCGCCCCAGGTCCTTGGCGACGCGCGCGTCCCAGAGATTCAGCGCGGGCGAGAAATCGTCGATGCGGCCGTCCCGGTTGGTGTCGGCGAACGCGCGGCGCCCCAGATACCGCCCGAAGATCGCACCCGTGAGCCCGAGGCGCCCGGCGCGGACGATGGCGCGCCCCTTCACGCTGCGCCGCGCGCGCAGGGTCAGCGGCTCGCCGGTCGCCCGATCCGTGGCGTCGAGCCACCCGTAGCCGATCCCGAACGTGACCCACGGCGCCGGCGTGACGCTCGCGTCCGTCTCAACACCGTAGGTGCGCGCCCGGCCGACGTTGGCTGTCTGGTACGTGAGCAGCCTGCTCGCGGGGTCGACACCCACGAACCGCGAGTCGATCAGATCCGCGATGGCGTGACGGAAGCCGGTCACCGTCAGCCGCGCCGTGCGGTTCCAGAGATCGACATCCACGCTGCCGTTGAGGCTGCGCGACGTCTCGGCCCGGAGATCGGCGTTGCCAATCACCTGGTAGCCGGCGGCGCGATTCGCATAGACGTAGTAGAGATCCTTGAACTCCGGCGCCTTGAAGCCCTCTCCGTAGGAGGCGCGGATGCGCACGGCGTCGGCGCCGCGGACGAGCACCGCGAGCTTCGGGCTCCAGGCGGAGCCGAACGCCGAGTGGTTGTCGAAGCGCACGCCGGCGAGGAGCCGCACGCGATCGTGCGCGGACCATTCGTCCTGGATGAAGCCCACTGCGGTATCGAGGTCGCGGCGCCGCGGTGAGATGCGATCCGAGGTCATCCCCGAACGCTCGTACTCCGTGCCGACGGTGAGGAGGTGACGCGTACCAACCGCGTGATCGTACTGCGCCTCGAATTCGCCGATCCGCTCCGCGGTGCGGTCGGGCGCGGCCGCGCGCGTGGCACGCGTGACGCGCTCGAAATCGTGGGTGTAACGCGTGAGATGGCCGCGCACCGTCAGCGACCCGGCGCCGGCCGGTTTCGTGCGCAGCTCGGCGATCCCCTGCCACCGGTCGTCGAGGACGCGATCGTCGTAGATCACACCGCGGCTCATCGTGACATCGGCGGCCTCTTCGTCGTAGTAGCGGCTGACCACCGACAGATCGGTGGCCGTGCCGAAGCGACGCGAGGTCTTCGCGTTCACCCCGATCTTGCGGTACGCGCTGCCGGTGGTGGTCGGCTCGGCCGGCACCAGGTCGTAGGCATCGCGCGAGACGCGGCTGGCCGACAGGAGTCCGCTCCAGCGCCCGTTCCGGCCGCCGGCCGACACCAGCGAGGTCCGCCCGTCCAGCGACTCGAATCGCTGCTCGGCCGAGAGCGCGATCGGCTGCGTGGCCGTGCGCGTCAGCACGTTGATTACGCCGCCCAGCGCGTCGGACCCGTACACCGCCGACCCCGCGCCTTTGACGATCTCGATCCGCTCCACGTCATCGACAAGCAGGTTGGCGAGATCGACCGAGCCGCCAATCTTGCCGATGACTTCCTGTCCATCCACGAGCACCAGGATTCCGCGAGCGTCGATCCCCTGGAGTTGGATCCCGTCGCCGGCCAGCGTGGGCACGATCTCCGCGCCGAGCTGGCGTGACAGCACGTCGGCAACCGACCGCGAGCCTGTCTCGTCAATCGTCGCCCGATCGATCACCTCGGTCCGGACCGGCACGTCCGCCAGGCGCTGTTCGGTCCGCGTCGCGGTGACGACGAGCTGCTCCTCGTAGCGGAGCGGGTCGGCCGGGGGCGCGTCGGGCGGCTGCCCCACGCGCTGAGCCTGCGCCAGGATCCACTCGCCGACGCGGCTGTCAGGGAGCAGCGGGCGGCCGTCCCAGGCGAACGCGAGACCTTCGAGAACGCCCGGGATCTGATCGCCCACGCGTCCGGTCGAGACCAGCAAGGGGACCACGATCACGCGCCCGATCTTGGCGCGGTCTGCGACCGCCGCTCTCAAGTCGGCGAGCGCCTTCTCCTTCACCGGCTTCGGCGCATCGTCGCGCAGCAGCCGCACGTCGATGTCGCGGAACGGAACCGCCGACCTGACGTGCGAGCCGAGCGATCGAATCGCGTCGATCCAGCGTGCGGCTTCCGCATCCTCGTTCGGGCCGTGGGCGACGATGACGAGCGATTCGTCGCCGGGGTTGCGGCTGAGCGCGCGGGCGCGGTCCGCCAGGATGGCGGCAATCAGCGGGTGATCGTCCATCGCCCCCGCGGCGCCGACGACCGGCACCGGCCCTCGGAGCTGCGCGAGCTGCATGTGTTCGGCGTGCGGGTAGTCGGGGCGGGCGCCGGCGATGAACTTCACCTGCTCGGCGTGAGCGCTGTGCGACGAGACCAGCAGCGGGACGACGACGATCCGCCGGGCGCCGGCCGCCACCAGCCGCTCGTACGCCTCTTGAGGCGTGCGGTCCTTCGTGCCCATCAGGAACGCGGCCTCGGCGGGCACGCGCGATCGAAGCTGTTCGGCGACGGCTTTGACGGGCGCGTTCCAGGCGGGGGTTCCGCCGTGCGCGATGACGAGGATGCCGAGGCCGTCCAGCGTGCGCGAGCCGGTGGACGGCCCGGCGGCGGAGGCCGCGGGCTTTAGTCCGATCGCGATGAACGTCAGAAGAATCCAGGCGGGACGTAACGTGAGCTTCATGGCGCGTTCTCCAGCTTGCGCGCCATCAAACGAGCCCGTACACTACCGGGGTCGGGCGCTCTCATGCGCGCAGCGCGTGAATCGGTTCTCTCCAAGGACCGGGTGTTCGACGTGGCCCGCCCAGGTGTGACCGCACCGGGCGGGCTCTTCCTTCACTGCTTCATTTCTGATCCACCACGAGTTTCACGGCGGCGTGGGCCTGCACGAATTCGCGAATCGACTGCACGTGCTCGGCCTCCACGTCCACCTGGCTGCGGATGAATTCCTCCAGCACGGGATCGCCGGCGACACGCGGGAGCAGGTCGCGGTAGGCATCGAGCGCCTGCTGTTCGACCTCGAGCGCCTCGGCCATCGCCGTCTCCAGGCGCATCGGCCCGCCGCCGAGCAGCAGGTTGACGCGGAGCCGCGGCGTGCGGCCGAGCGCACGAATCTGCTGGGCGATCGCGCTGGCGTGCTCCAATGTCTCCCTGATCGCGTCGCCGAAAAACTGTTCGGCGTCCGCGTAATCCTTCCCGCGCAGGCGGAAGCGCATCTGGAAGTAACGCAGGCAGGCCTCCGCCTCCTCCGCCATCAGGCGGTTCAGGTCGTCGACAACATCCCGCCGATCCGCAGCCACGCCGCCGGCCCGCCTTCTAGATCGCACGTTTGAGTTCGTCAACGAGGCACCGCCCTTCGCTCTTGCACACCTCGCAGGTGCGGCTTCGAGGGCAACTCGCGTGAGACGCGTGGAAACGCGCGATCAGCTGCTGATTGAGCGGCGAGGACAGGAACTGCATGAACCGCGCGAGCCGCTGCCCGGTCGCGTGGCTGATCAGATGTTCGATCTTGCAGCTGTCGATGTCGGCCTGCGCCTCCGGGATGCCGAGGACGTCGCAGAGGAAGGTCCGGACGATCGACCGCTTGGCCGCCACCGAGTGCACCACGTGGAGCCCCTTCGGCGAGAGCCGGACGAGGCGATGCTGGTCGGTTTCGACCCACCCGCGCTTCTTCAGCGTTCGGAGGTTGATCGAGACGCTGCCGCGCGTGATGTTGAGACGCCTGGCGATATCCGACACGCGCGCCCACCCGCCATACGCCGCGCCGACTTCGTGAATGGCGAGGAGATGATGGGCGGCGCTGTGGGTCAGCTCATTGGCCTCGAATTCCTTCCACGTGTCCATGTGTATGTTTGATATACCATACACTCGGTTGACCCTTCAAGCGTAATTTCCCCGGCGGGCTGGAGCCCGCATCGCCTGCCCTGAGCGAGACCGCCGCCGCGGGCCACAGCCGTGCGACTCCAAGGTAATCTGCGATCAGCACGCGGGCGCTTCCGCCGCCGGCCGCGAAGATGTCGATCCGGGAATACGGGCTGGCGGCTCAGGGGGTTCCGGCGCGGGCTGGCCGCCGCCGGGGCAGGAGCACAGCGTCCAATCTCCGCTCGACCGATGTCCGGCGCGGCCCGGGAGGAATGCGCCGGAGCCAATACCGCAGCCGGTCGCGATCGAAGCGCTCCGGAAGTTCGACCTCCGGAAGGTGGGCAAATAGCCGGCTGCGCGCCGGAGCCAGGTACAGCGTATCGAGCAGCGCCTTCTCAGGAGTCGCGAGACGGACGCCTGACGGTCGGGGCCAGACGGTGGATCGAGTACGTGCCGAGGCTGGTCCTCACCGTGCGTGTCTGCGCGAGGGATGCGACATAGATCACGCTGGGAATCTGGCTCACCATTCCGTGAAAGAAGAGCGCGGATTGGAAGGAGACGCAGGACGGAAAAGGAGTGGTAAGGTACTCCGGCAAGACAAGCGGATCCAGATCCAGGTCCGTCGCCCACAACCCGTGTCGAACTCGTTTCAACAGCCCCGCGGTGGCCAGTCTCCTCAAGGTGTGTGTCGCCGCAGAGCGCTCCGCGCGGAGGACCAGCACGGCTTCATCGGTCGTCAAGACCGGTTTGCGCAGCGCTCGCAGGTGCGCAAGGGCGGCCGGTGCATTCATGAGCGAAACTCCTCGAGCCGCTGGACAACCAGCTCGCGCATCCGATCCCACGCGTCCTGCGTGCCATACGTGGTCTGGTCCTCGTACGACAGACATGGCACCACTTGGGCCTTGAACACGTCGTAGCTGAGCGACATCGCGCGTTCCAGGGCCTCCGGCAGGGCCGCCCGCACGTCACGCGAGAGGGGTCGCGGATCGGCGGTTGTCGAGCGCAGCAGGTGATCGAGGTCCCAGATGTCCCGGGCTTGAGTCTCGGAGCGACTCGCAAGCGCGTGGATTTTCTGCCGGACGGCCGATCGCGCGGTATGGTGGTTCACCGTCGGCGCCGGAATGCCGTACGGCCGGACGATGTCGGATCGCGCCGGTTCGAGTACGTACTCCTCATCGCGCGCTCCGCGCCTGCCTATATTACTCAATATTGACGCATAAGTCACTTTAAACGAATATCTTAGGACGATGGGCGCCGGGTGATCCATCGCCGGACGCCCAAGGGGGCCGACCTGGCGCCGGTGGCGCTCTCGCCGCTCAGAGCGACTTCAGGAACTCGACCAGATCGGCCTTCTGCGCCGCTGTGAGATTCAGCCTGAAGTGCTGGTCATAATGATTGACCACGGCGAGCAGGTCCGGCGCGCTCCCGTCATGGAAGTACGGAGCATGCTGCAGGAGTCCGCGTAACGGCGTGGTCCGGTACTTTCCGGTCGCGCTCCGCTCCGCATAGGCCGGGTCCATGCCGACTTCGGCGGGATCGTGCGGGAGCGGCACGGTCGGATCAGGACCGCTGAGGACGTCCGTGTAGTTGGGCGACTGATGGCATGTGGCGCATCCGGCTTCGCCGCGGAACAGGCGCTTTCCTCGACTCGGTGCGGGGATCGCTGAAGCTTCCGTGCCCCCCCCATCTGCCCCACACCGACGTAGCTGTTCCAGTATGAAATGGGCCCATCGGCCGTGAACGTCTCGAACCCGACGCCCTTCAGTCCGTAAGTCGGGGGGATGACGATCGGCAGCGACGGGCTGTTCAGCGAAAGGAGGTTCGTCCCGTCGAACGCGTGGTGCCGCGGGTCGTATTTTCCGGGCCCCCACGCCCTGAACTCCGCTTTGCTACTTCACCCGCAGCATCGCCTTCATCGTGGGATGGAACGTGCAGATGTAGGCGAACTTGCCCCTCCGCCGGGCGGTGAACGTCCAGGACTTCTCCGTCCGGATGGTCTGTGAATCAAAGCGGCCGGCCTCCGACGTGGCTGTGTGAGGGACCAGGTCCTTGTTGACCCACACGACCGTGTCGCCGCGTGCAACCGTCAGCCGCTCCGGCTGAAAACGCATCCCTTCGATGGTGACTGTGTGCGTCTTGACCTTGAGGCGCCCGCCGGCGGCGACGCCGATGGTGCACGCGACCAGGCCCACCGCGACGACACACGTGGCCATCCGCACGGTCAGTCCTTCTGCGACGCGGACGCCTGCAGGTGCTTGGCGTGCTCGAGGTGTGCGACAAACGCCGGGCGGACTTTCACCAGCAGGGCCTTCAGTTCTTCATGTGCGGCGCCCGGAATCAACGTATTGTCGAGGGCGTCGATGACCTGCTGGTGGTACGCGACTTCGTGATCGATGTACGCCTGGTCGAATGCCGGGCCCTCGAGCGTCTTCAGGTGCGCGAGGTTCTTCCTGCCGCCCGCCGCCAGGCTCTGGCTCGTCGGATTGTCCTGCGGAGTGAGCTCGAGCTTTGCCGCGAGGGCGGCCGCCGACTTGTTCACGCCGGTGTGATCGGTGACCATCAGCCGCGCAAACGCCTTGACCTTCCCGCTCGCCGACCGTGACATCGCGAGCCTGCCGGCGTCGGTGTCGACCGTGTTGGCGGTGACGACGATCGAGGCGATTTGGGCGTCGTTGACGCCCTGCGCCGACGCGCCGGCCACGGGAAGCACGAGCGCGCCCGCGGCTGCGATGACGATGGCTGACATTCTCATGGGCAACTCCTTGATAGGTGAATTACGGCACACATCGATTGGAGCGGCCGGGGCGGAAAAGGTGACATGCCCCCGGTGCGTCACCGAGCGGCACGGGCGAGCCGCACGCGAAAGTGCCCATTGAACGGGCTCACGTACTCGAGCCCCATTCGCTGATACGTCGTCTGAGGGATGCCGATGTCCGCGTGCGCCCGGCGTTTTCCATCATTTGAAAAAGGTTGGGGCCGGTTTCCCTCGTGGCCAGCGGATCGCCGGACAAGGCCGCCGCGGCGCGGCGAACGCGCGCATCCACGCCGCGCCGAGCCGGTCGAGGTCGCGGAAGACCAGGAGCTCGGTCACCGGGAGCGATCCTCGTACCGGCGCCACTCGCGGCCGTCCCTCTCCATGAGCGCGTCAGCTGCTTTCGGTCCCCAGCTTCCTGCGGGGTACGTGTGGAGGTCTGCCCGGCCGTCCTCCCACGCGGCGAGCAACGGCTCGACGGCAGCCCATCCCGCCTCAACGATGTCGGCCCGGTGAAACAGCGTCGAGTCGCCGGTCATCGCGTCGTACAAGAGCGTTTCGTAGCCCGTGCTTGGCCGCAGGCCGAAGTAGTCCGCATAGCTGAAATTCATCCGCACCGGACCGAGCCGCACGCGGGGGCCCGGCACCTTCGCCTCGAAGTTGAGCGCGATGCCCTCGTTCGGCTGAATGTAGAGCACGAGCTGGTTCGGCGGCAGGCATTCGACGGGAGTGTCGCGAAACAGGTGAAACGGCGCGCGCTTGAACTGTATGGCCACTTCCGTCAGCCGCTGCGGCAGGCGCTTGCCGGTGCGCAGGTAGAACGGCACGTCGGCCCACCGCCAGTTGTCCACCATCAGCTTGAGCGCCACGTACGTCTCGGTCGGCGAATCTGAGGCGACTTTGGGCTCCTGCCGGTACGCAGGAAGCGGTTCGCCGTCGATCGCGCCCCGGGCGTATTGGGCGCGCACGACGTGCCCGGCCACATCGTTGGGCGAAATGAGGCGGACGGCGTGGAGCACCTTGACGCGCTCGTCGCGCACGGCATCGGCCTGGAACGAAATCGGCGGCTCCATGGCCGTGAGCGCGAGGAGCTGGAACAGATGGTTCTGCACCATGTCCCGCAGCGCGCCGATTTTGTCGTAGTAGCCGCCGCGCTGCTCCACGCCGACGGTTTCGGCCACCGTGATCTGCACATGGTCCACGTAGCGGCGGTTCCAGATCGGCTCGAAGATCCCGTTGGCAAACCGGAACGCCATGATGTTCTGAACGGTCTCCTTGCCCAGATAGTGATCGATCCGATAGATCTGATGCTCCTGGAGCACGGTGGCGAGCAGCCGGTTGAGCGCACGCGCCGTTTCGAGATCGCGCCCGAACGGCTTTTCGATGATGACGCGGCGCCACCCGGCGCTCTCGTGCAACAGGCCGGCCGCCCCCAGTTGCTCGGTGATCGGTCCGAAGAACGATGGCGGAGTGGCCAGGTAGAACAGACAGTCACAGGTGGCGCTGCCGCTGCGATTCATGGCCGACAGCACCTCGCCGACGCGCCGATACAGCGCCGCGTCGTTGAAGTCCCCGCGGACGTACGCGAGGCGCGACTCCAGCCATTCGCACGCCGCGCTGCCGGTCGCCACGGGACTCAACTCAGACAGATCGCGGCGCACCTGTGCCCGATAGACCTCGGTGGTCATCTCCTCGCGGCCGACAGCGACCACGGCGAAGCGATCGGGGAGCAGCCCCTCGGCGTTCAGGTTGTGCAGCGCCGGCAGCAGCTTTCGCCTCACAAGATCGCCGGTCCCGCCGAAGATCACCATCGTCGATGGATCGGCCACGCGCGCCGGCCGTTCGACGACCACCTCGCCGCACGGCGCCTTCACGACTCCCGCCACCACCGCGTTCTGCTGCACCACAAATTCCCTTGATCTCATCCCTGGGACGGCGGCTCGATGTGGCCGCCGAACTGGCGACGCATCGCCGACAGGACCTTCTCGGCGAAGGAATGTTCCCGGCGCGAACGGAAGCGCGTGTACACGGACGCGGAGAGGACATCTGCCGGAACCGCCTCTTCGAGCGCCGCCATGATCGCCCACCGCCCTTCGCCGGAATCCTGCACGTAGCCGCTGTACGCGTCGAGGTGGGGATCCTGTGCGAGCGCGATGGCGGTGAGATCGAGCAGCCAGGAGCCGACGACGCTGCCGCGGCGCCACAGCTCCGCGATGTCGGCGAGGTTGAGGTCGTAGCGGTGCTCCTGGGGCAGCGTCGCGCTGCTGGCGTTGCGGAAGATGTCGAATCCCTCGGCATACGCCTGCATCAGCCCGTACTCGATGCCGTTGTGCACCATCTTGACAAAGTGCCCCGCGCCGACCGGGCCGCAGTGGAGGTACCCCTCGCTCGCGGTGCTGTGGTGCTGCTCGCGACCCGGGCTCTCCGGGACCGATCCCTTCCCTGGCGCGAGCGCTTTGAAGATCGGATCGAGACGCCGGACGACCTCGGCTTCTCCGCCGATCATCAGGCAGTAGCCGCGCTCGAATCCCCAGACGCCGCCGCTCGTGCCGGCATCCACGTAGTGCAGCCCTCGCGCTCGAAGCTCTCGGGCGCGGCGCACGTCGTCCTTGAAATAGGAGTTGCCGCCGTCGATGACGACGTCGCCGGGATCGAGCCGATCGCCGAGCGCCGCCACGGTCTCTTCCGTTGGCGCCCCGGCGGGCACCATGACCCAGACGGCGCGCGGCGCTTCGAGGTGCGCGACGAGATCGTCCAAGGTCGCCGCGCCTGTCACCCCCTCCGTGACCAGCGCTGCCATCGACGCCGGATTGCGATCGTGGACCGCCACGTGATGGCCACCGCGGACCAGCCGGCGAACCATATTGGCGCCCATCCGTCCCAGGCCGATCATCCCAATCTGCATCAACTGTCCCTTTCCGTCGACCCCGCTGATGGTGCAGGGCCATGATGACGCGCGGGGCCTCGACGACCTCGCAATTACGCGCCGGCGACCTGGACGTCGATCTTGATGGGGCCCGTGTCTTCGTTCAGCAGCCGCATCATGAGCACGCGTGCCAGCACGCCCTGGCCGCCGGGACTCCCGTCGAGCGACGGCGGATCGAGATCGGCCGGGTGGATGCTGCCGGCGCGTCCTGGATGCACGGCGATAGCCTTCACGCCGAACCTCCGCCCGTCGCCGGGTTCGAGGCGGGCGGCGACTCGGCGAGGACGGAGGCGATGAGTCCCGTCCAGCCCGTCTGATGCGAGGCCCCGAAGCCGCGGCCATCATCTCCGTGGAAGTACTCGTGAAACAGCAGGTGATCGCGGAAGTGGGGATCGTGCTGGAACTTCTCGTGCGCGCCGAGGCAGGGGCGCCTGCCGTCGGCGCCCGGCACGAACAGACGGGCCAACCGTGCCGACAACTCGTCGGCGATCTGGCGCAAATTCAGGAAGGTCCCTGACCCCGTCGGGCATTCGACCAGAAAGTCGTCGCCGTAGTAGGCATGGAACCGGCGCAGCGAGTCGATGAGCAGGTAGTTGACGGGCATCCAAATTGGGCCGCGCCAGTTCGAATTGCCGCCGAACAGACCGCTGTCCGATTCGCCAGGCTGATAGCGAAGCTGATGAGTGGCCCCGCCGATCTCGAGTCGATAGGGATGCTCATGGTGGTACTTCGAGAGCGCCCGGACCCCGAAGCTGGAGAGGAACTCGGTCTCATCCAACACGCGCCGGAGCAATCGCTTCATCCGGCCGCCTCGCAGGAGCGACAGCAGGTGCTGGCTGCCCGCGCCAGGCGTTTGCCATCGCGAGACCAGGGCCGCCAAATCGGGGCGGTGCCGCAGAAACCAGTCCATGCGTGCCGAGAACGCCGGCAGCTGTTCGAGGGCGTCCGACCTCAGCGTTTCCACCGCGAAGAGCGGCACCAGGCCCACGAGCGACCTGATGCGCAGGGGGATCGACTCACACCGGCTGCGGTCGGGGCTGTCGCAGTGCAGCACGTCGTAGAAGAAGCCGTCGGTCTCGTCCCAGAGGTCGATCCCCTGCCCGCCGACGTTGCGCATGGCGCCGGCGATATACAGGAAATGCTCGAAGAACTTGCTCGCGATGTCCTCGTACGCGGCCCGGTGCCTGGCCAGCTCGATCGACAGTCGCAACAGATTCAGCGCGTACATCGCCATCCAGGCGGTTCCATCCGCCTGCTCGATGTGTCCGTCGATGGGCAGCGGGCTGCTGCGGTCGAACACGCCGATGTTGTCGAGCCCGAGGAAGCCGCCTTGAAACAGATTGAGGCCGTGCGCGTCCTTGCGATTCACCCACCACGTGAAGTTCAAGAGCAGCTTGTGGAGTATCCGCTCGAGGAAGTCGAGGTCGCCCTGATCGCCGCGCCGCGCGCGATCGATCTCGAAGACGCGCCACGCGGCCCAGGCGTGCACGGGCGGGTTGACATCGCCGAAGCCCCACTCATACGCGGGAAGCTGCCCGTTCGGGTGCATGTACCAGTCGCGGGTCAGGAGCAGGAGCTGCTGTTTGGCAAACTCCGTATCGACCAGGGCCAGCGGCAGGCTTTGGAAGGCGAGATCCCACGCGGCCCACGCGGCGTACCAGGGATACTCCCACTTGTCCGGCATCGAAATGACGTCGGCGTTGTTGAGGTGCAGCCATTCCCGGTTTCGCCCCTCGCGTCGCGACGCGGGCGGCTGCGGCTGCGCCGGATCGCCCTCCAGCCACTGCGGCACGTCGAAATAGTAAAACTGCTGGCTCCAGAGCATTCCGGCCAGCGCCTGCCGCTGCACCTGGCGCTCCGCCTCAGACAGGTGCCGCGGGTGAATGGTGTCGTAGAACGCGTCGGCCTCGTGGAGGCGGCGGGCGATCACCTCGTCGAAGGCGGAGAACGGGTCCGGCAGCTCCTGCCGCGCGAGGCGCACTCGGAACACGGCCTCGCCGTGCGGGGCGATCGTACGGCGCCAGATCACGCCCACCTTGGAACCCTGTCCGGCGGGGTTGATCGCGCCCTCATCGCCGTGCACGACATACTGGTTCAGGCCATCCTTGTAGTACCCACCGTCGCCCCGGGCGCCAAAGAGCCGCGTGTGGTTCGTGTCGTTGTCGCAGACCGCCAGCACGTCCGGCCCATCGCAGTGCAGCACGAATGAGCCCAGCGTCGGGTGTGACAGATCGACCCGGTCGCGTCCGCGAGTCTGGAGAGTCGGCCGATCGGGCCACCGGCCCCACGACCACGTGTTGCGGAACCACGCCTGCGGCATGACCACGAGGGGGGCTTCGACCGGACCGCGATTACACACGCGGACCTTCAACAGAATGTCCTCCGGCTCGTGCTTCGCATACTCGACGAAGACGTCGAAATACCGATCCTCGTCGAAGGCGCCCGTGTCGATCAACTCGAATTCCGTGGTCGCACGACCCCGCTGGCGGTTGACCGTCACCAACGACTCGTACGGATAAGCGGACTGCGGGTACTTGTAGAGCATCCGCAGGTACGCATGCGACGGCACGGCGTCGAGGTAGTAGTAGATCTCCTTGACGTCCTCTCCGTGGTTGCCCTCCGGGCCCGTGAGGCCGAAGAGGCGCTCCTTCAGGATCGGATCGCGCGTATTCCAGAGCGCCACGCCGAGACACAGCCGCTGGCAATCGTCGCTGAATCCCGCGAGCCCGTCTTCGCCCCAGCGATAGGCGCGGCTGCGCGCCATGCCATGGGGAAAACTCTCCCAGGCCGTGCCGGACAGGCTGTAGTCCTCGCGGACGGTTCCCCACTGGCGTTCGCTCAGGTACGGACCGAAGCGGCGCCAAGGCTGTTCCCCCGTTCGCTCGTTCGCCAGGCGTTCGTGCTCCGGCGTGAAACGCATGCGTTCGCTCCAGGATTCAGGCGGCATGGACCGCGCGGACAGGCCACGGCGATACGGCGTCGAGCCTCGGCGGCAGAAGGAGCGCCAGCGCGGCGCCGAACGCGGCGTGGGCGGTCAGCACCGTGGCGGCCAACTGCCAGCCGAAGTGCGAGCAGGCCGACTCTCAATGCAAGCATATGCGCTCTGCGTTCCATGCGCCGCCGCGCAGGGGGATCGAACCTCATTCCGTGACACGGCCGGTGCCCGCAGCATTGCAGGCGCCCGTCACAGGCTCCGGCAATGGTGCGCGCGCCCGATACGCTCGCGACCGAACGAACCCGTTTACGTCAGGCTGCCTTGAGCAGCGCCCCGAGCTCGCCCGCGCGTGCCCGTGCGTCGGCTTCGCCAAGGTCGAGCAGCCGCTTGAGGTAGTCGGGCTGAAACATGATCAGGCTCAACATGCTGCTCGAGCGCAGCTCGCGGGTCCCGAGGCCGCGTGTGAGAAACCGAAAGGCCGGAGGAAGCCGCGGTTCGTACTCGCGGGCGAGACGTCCAAGGTCCTGAGACGGACGCAGGACCTGCAGGTCCACGTGCCGCAGCGACGCGCGCCCGCCCTCGGGCAGCGCGTCGACGAGAAGATTGATGCGCTGCAGGCGTTGCGCGTCAGCGTCGAGCAGGTCGAGAAAGATGGCATCCAGAAGCACACCAGCCACCTGGGCTGGTGGCGGATATTCCTCGATGTCTGTCGGATTCGGCCCCTCACGCGACGCGCGGGTCGAAATCGCGAGAATCCGATCCGCGCCGAGGTGGACCGCCGGCGACAGCGGCGCCGTCAGACCGACGCCACCGTCCCCGTACCACGCGCCAGCGATCTGGACTGCCGGAAACACCAGCGGCAGCGCAGCGGACGCCATGACGTGCTCAACGGTGACCGGACCGTTGATGCTCTTGCGATCCGAACGCTCCCACAACTCGATCCCGCAGCCTCGCACCCACGTGACCGACTGGCCGGTGGCATAGCTGGACGCCGTCAGCGCGACGGCTTTCAAGGAGCCGTCGGCGATGTTGTGGTCGACACCTGTCAGTATGCCGTTCTCGGCACCAAGCGCGCCCGCCAGAAGCTGTCGCAGAGGGTCCGTGTCGACCAGGCTTCGCGCACGCGGCGCGTGCCGACTGCCGCCTGACAGCAGGCGTGTGCCCCAACGGGCGATATTGAGGGCGAGGCACACGAGGTCCACGCGAAAGACATCCTCGACACTGAGGCTGGCCCACAGGTTCGCGAGCGCATCGAGCCGGTCACGGAAGGTGCCCGGATGGGCCGCGAGATAGGCGGCGTTGATCGCTCCCGCGCTCACACCCGTGAGAATGTCAGGAGAGAAGTCGGGAAACCGGCTGGCCAGGAAGCGGAGGAATCCGACCTGGTAGGCGGCCCTGGCGCCGCCGCCGCTCAGGGCGAGCGCCAGCCGCGCCGGATTCGGCCACAACAGGTGACGGCAGTCCAATTCGTCGCCCTCGCGAAGGTCGTCCATATCATTTCAGTCTTTCGGAAAGGCGGTTCGTTTCACCGAACGTGACGCCGTAACGTTCTTCGCATCGCGGAGACCAAGTACCAATGGGCACGTTCGACGAGCTCCCTGTCTGGCTGCGAACAACGCTCAAGGTCTATCCCTGGCGACGCGTGCACCCGGTGCCGTGCTCGCCCTTGCGGAAGCCTCTTGCCAGGTGCCGCGTTGCGCTCGTCACGACTGCCGGCCTCGTGCCCGCCGGGCAGACTCCTTTTGATGAGCGTATCAAGGGCGGCGACTGCTCCTACCGCATCATCTCTGCCGATACGGACGTCCGCAGCCTCGGCGAATTTCATCGCAGCCAGTCGTTCGACCACGCCGGCATCGTTCAGGACCGCAACGTCGCGTTTCCGCTCGATCGACTTCGTGAGCTCGCCCGAGCGGGTGAGATTGGCGAGGTGGCCACAAGGCATCTCTCGTTCATGGGGTCGATTACGGCGCCCGGCCGGCTCGTCGAGCACACCGCGCCAGACGCGGCGCGAATCCTCGTCGCCGATGGTGTCGATATCGCGCTTCTCGTCCCCGTTTGACCGTTCTGCCATCAGGCGGTCGGCCTGATCCAGGCGGAACTCGAGCGGCAGGGCATCACCAGCGCATCTATCACGATGCTGCGGGACATCACGCGCAAACTCTCCGGGCCACCAGCGCGCCTCTCGGCGGAGAGACACGCGCCGCTGGCGCTCCGCACACGCCGCACCGTGCGGGGCGAACCACTGACGCCTCAACGGTCGCACCGGTGCGCACGCAGGGAAACACTGGGCGAGGTCCTGGGCTCGCAGGTGATCCGCGACCCCAGGACCCGAGTTCGGCGTGCTCTTACTGCGCGACCAGCTCCACGCGCCGGTTCTTCGCGCGGCCGTCCTCCGTGGCGTTGCTCGCCACCGGCGCGTACGGGCCGGCACCGTGCGGCGCGAGCCGCTTCGGATCGACGCCCTTCCGCTGGAGCGCCTTGACGACCGACGCCGCGCGGGCGCTCGAGAGCGCGACGTTCGCGTCGACCGTGCCGACGTTGTCGGTGTGCCCGACGACCCACACGCGAAGCGCCGCGCTGGCCTGCAGCAGCTTCACCACCTCGGCGAGCGCCGCTTCGGACTCGGGCTTCAGCTCGGCCTTGCCCGTGTCGAAGAAGATCCCGGGCACCTCGACGTGCCCGGTCGCCGCCAGACCGCTTCCGAGCGCCTCGGCATTCCCGACGACGTCCTGCTTCATCGCTTCCCGCTCGACGATGTACAGGTGGTAGTTCATGCCGGCGTTGACCGGGGCGACTTCAATCCAGATGTCCTTGCCGTCCTTGGCGATCCGCATCGTCGTGCGAGCGGTGTCCTCGTAGACGGTCTTGCCCCCGAGTTTCGCCACGGCGGCCTGGTAGTTCCGCATGATCTGGAGAGGGCTGACGCGGGTGGTCACGGCCCGGTCGAACGTGTACGTATAGTGGCGGACGCGCCCTTCCACGCGTTCGAGCGGCGGACGCGGTTGCACCCTGAACGCGTGGACGTCGAACTGCCGCTCGTCAACGGCGCGCGGAGTCGAGAGATAGTAGTTTGGTATCCGCGAGAGCAGTTCGGGGTCTGTGAAGTTCTTGACGTCCTTGGTCTGCGCGAAGGCCGTGAGCGCCGACGCGCACAGGCAGCAGACGAACAGCGCGAAGCCACGCCAATTCACGAGAGCCTCCTTGGGCTGACCGGACCCTTGCGCCTACATAAGTCCGGCTTCGTTGAGGGGAGAACGGAAGGATAGTTCCGAGCGGCCGGCGTCATTATACCCGGCCGCTCGGGTGCGGCGCGTTACCGGGCGGGCAGCTCCTTCAGCCACTCGGTGGCGAACGCTCGGGCCGCCTCCGTGGCTTCGCGTCCGGCGCGGAAGCACAGCTTCCACTCGGCCGGCTTCTGCTCGAGCGCGGGGTCCTCGAACCGCATCACCGATCCCTGCTTCACGAGCGTCGCGTCGAATTTCACGTCGGCGCTCAGCGCGAGAAACTGCCGCAGGCGCGCCGCGATGAGCACATCGGGATTGGCCGGATGGTCGGCGCTGTACGTCGCGAGCCGTTCCTGGTACTGGCGCTCCTGTTCGGCCTGCTGCTGCGTGATCGCCGACTCCATCATCGCCTGGTACTCGGAGTTCTTCTTGAGCTCGTCCTGCTGCGCCTTCATCTGCTTGACGACCTCCGCCATCTGCTGCTGCATCTCCGGGGGCATCTTCTTGATGTTGTCTTCCATCTCCTTGATGCCCTTGGCGGCCTCGGCGTCCTGCTCGGCCATCGTCTTGACGCGGTCGCCGCCTGGCCGCGGGCGATTCGCCTCGAGATATTCGGCGTATCGCGTCTTGAACCTCGCCGACTGCGTGTAGGTCTTCAGCGTCGCGCCGAGGGCGCGCACGATGGCCGTCCTGGCGGCGGGGGCCGCCGCCTTGAACACGTTCTGCCCTCCGGGCACGTAGGGGGACCCGTCCCAGATCGCGTCGAAGAAGCTGTTCTGGGCCTCGGACTCGCGGACCGAGAGCTGCTGAAGCACGTCGCCGGCCTGCGACAGCACGCCCACGGCGGGAACGGCGAACAGGCCAAGGCACGCACCCAGGGCCGCGAGCGGCCGGGCCAATCGGCGTCTCATGCGAACACCTCCAAATGTATGCGGCGGGATGCGCTAGGTTACCTCATTCCGCCCGCGCATGAGGTCGCCGCCAGGCGGCGCGGCGTTGAATCATGCGGAGGTTGAAACGTAGACGCCCTTGCCGCCGTGGGCTTCGACGAGGTGCGCCTTCTGTCGGTTTCGCGCCAAGTGATCGAGCATCGCGAGGTATACGGTGTGTTTCACGAGGTCGCCAGAGTTGCCGGCGTTCTTGTCTTGCCGACTCGGCGACGTGAGGTCCTGGCGACTGATCATGAGGGCGGGATCGGGTTGTTTCGAGCAGGGGGCAGCAATATACGAGCTGGTCCTGCCAGCCAGCACAGTTACCCGGCGGCGCGTTGCGTACCACGCTGTCCGAATCGCCTTGCGCGAGAAGATCTCTAAGATCGTCGAAGGTCTTGACGGTGCGGAACTGCTTTGTAGGCGCGACGTACACAACCACCGGTTTGTGATCGCGGGACAGGTTGACGACGTTGTTGACTGTGCCCTTGCTCTTGCCGTCCCAGAGCATGAGTCCGTACTCAGCCGCCTCCGCCATCGCACGGTCCTTGATGGAGTAGTACTCGAAACCCCTGGCGCCATGCGGGGCCACCAGCTGGCGGGTGGGCCAGCCCCCGACATTGTTCCGGCAGTGGTCCTTCATGCAGTGCACGAGGACGTTCGGATACGACTTGTCGGCAAGATACCGCTGAACCGCCTTGTCGGCACCGTTCGCGTCACCGACGAGGATCTGAAAGCCCTTCTCGACCATCGTGTCGAGACGGGTCTTTACCTCGGCGGGAAGCCGCGAGATCTGCCGTGAACCAGCGACGAAAACGTCGGTGCCCGCCTGGATGGCCGCCGAGAGCAGCGGGGCCCGCTCGTGCAACGGGACGTTCTTCATCTGCGGCGTCGCCGTGGTCTTGATCGCCGCGGATGCCAGGGACGGGACTCCGAGACTCGTGGCGACTCCCTCAGCGATGAGCACAGCCGGCTGCTTCGTCCGGTGCAAGGAGGGCGGCGGCGGGACCACACAGTCGACAAGGCCGCTCCACCGTTTTGTGATGAAAGCGACGGCAGTCTCGATAATGTCATTCAGCCTGCCGTTTCGATACTTCAACTGATACACGAGTTCGCCAAGCGGCGAGCGCGTTGTTTCGAACTGCATGTGCTCACCGAGATACCCGATCGGACGGCTTGAAACGACGTGCCGATCCAGCACGAACCCCTCAGCCCAAGGGCCGTCAATACGCTCCGGATGGACCTCCACAATCGCCACGAATCGACACCTCGTGAGACCCGTTCGCCGCCACAAGAAGGCCTCCGGCACGGGCCATCATCACTCGACCATGGTAGTCCGGTAGAGGCACGTTCGAGTCGGTTTCGGAGCCGGTCTTCATGCAGGATTGCGGACTCGGGCCATGAAACGGCTGACGCCGCGAGGCGCGACAAAAGGCGGTGGTTGTCGTTGTCGTGAACGGTCGTCTGCTTGCCGTTCGGTGTACCGCCACCTGAACGGAAGAAGGCTCGCGCAGCCGCATCGACCACACTGTCAACGATTTACTCGTGGTGCAACGAGCCCACAGCGGACAGCGCTCTTTGTCGGCCGCAATCGGGCGCTCGCAGTCCGCGCTGCCAATGCGGGCGTGAGCAACCCCCGGTTTTGACCGGGCAGCGACCGGACCCCGGCCCCGGGGGGTTGCTCACGTCCTAATGTCGGTGGCGCCATCTCTCGCCGTAACCGCACCCGCCTTCAGCTACTTGCGGGCGATTGAGACCCAGATGTAATTGGCGGGGCCGACGAGACTCGAACTCGCGACCTCCGGCGTGACAGGCCGGCACCGATGACAGCCCAACGCAGCCGACCCCGGAAAATCGGGGTCGGCCCTCACGCCGCTCGGCAGTTCGAGGCCGCTCGTAGCCGCGTGTTCCGGAAAGACTTGCAAGTTCTTGCAAGGAGATGAGGGCGCGGGCCGGACGATGGCTCCTGCGTTGCCAATCTCGTGCGCGCCCGGAACGTCATCGGTCCCTTCACCGGTAACACCTACGAGTGGTCGGAGGGCGGGAACTGTAATGGCCTCCCCTCCAGCTGCGGCTCGGCAACGATGCGAAGGAGCGTCCCGATGACGGTGATGGCGGACCCAGCTTTCTCGAGCGGGGCGCCCGGCCGGGCAAACCGCCTTCGCGGCGCACTCAGTGACGGCTGCCGAGCGCCTTTCGACGCTCCGTCGACTACACCGGGAGACGAAAGCACAGACAGATCACCGGTGGCAGCTAGCGCGCCTGACGGTGCACGCCACGCGCTCAGGCGACCGGACAAGTCAGAGGAAATGGTCGAGAATGCATGGCCCTCCTTCGGGAATCCGGCGACGCCCAAGTTGCGCGACGCAACAAGCTGTTGCGCAACGCTATGATGCGTCGCGCACCAATCCGCAATCCGCGATTCGCGTCGAGCGTCAGAATCGAACGTGAATTCGGCTTTCCGTCGCGCGGGTTCGTTCGTGAAGGACGGGTACGAGAGTTGCCCTTCTGTGCGGGCGAAGCCGCCACATTGACGGCTAACGATACAACTCGCGTTTACCGACTTGGCCGCGTAGCTGCGGGATGCCCCATGGGGCATCGTCTTGTGGATTACCGTGAGAAAACGAACTTGTCTCTTGGGTCGCCGGCACCCAGGAGCCGACGACGGCATGCGCATCACAGGATTTAAGCGTCTTCACGGGCACTCGGTGGGCCTTCTTCCCGTGCTCGTGAACGCGAGTACAGCCCTCACGGTCGCGTGCCTGCCATATTGCGGTCAGGCCGATGTGAGCGCCTTTGAACAATCAGATTTGCTCCACCGTGTCGAGAGCGCCATCTGGAGTCTGCGCGAGGAGCTCGAGCCGGTGATGCGAGTGGAGCCGGAGCGCGCCGACGTCCACGCACTGGCGCTCGCCGCGGATATCGCCGGCTCCGACAGTGGCAATCTCGCTCGGCGGGAGCTCGCTCGTCGTGTATGCGCCGATGCGCCGCCTGCCTCGGACGCACCGCCTGTCCGGCCGAACGAGGGGCATGCGGCGCAGGTACTCTTGGCGCTGCTCACTGTTTCCGGCGCTTGGTCCAACCCGCCGTGCACAGACGGCCCCACCGAAGTCGTCGAATTCGAGCAACGCAAGAGCGGGTACGGCTTGGCGGCGATGCTCATGCGATCGGCCCTTGCGGATCGAACGCGCGCCGCTCGAGGTGGCCACGCGACAGACGAAGAGTGGTGCGACTCGGACGTGCGCCGTCAGTTGACTCGACGCCTGACCGCCCTCGACCTGTCTTGGTACATACAGGCCCTGGCAATCGCTCCACAACGGGCTCCAAAGCCCTTCACAACAACGTGGCGTGACGAGTCGGATCGACTGCAGTCGCTTCCAGAACTCATAGCAAACCAGTTGGCGTATGCCTCCCACGCTCGCACGGATCCGTCCGTCAACTACCTTACCGAGTACGGGGTCCACACTCTGGCCATGCTCGTGGTGGTCCAGGATGTATTCAGTCAGGATCCGACGGCCGCCTCTTACATGGTCCGGTATGGACAAGAAGCCCAACGGCTGCACGGAGAGCTGGTCGACATCGCACTCGCGAACGAGCCGGAAACCCGGTCTTCTCTGTCGCTGCTCGCGCATCTGGTCCAAATCGGGTTCTGTGGCTCTCCATATTCTCGCGACTGGGGATACTCGCCTGCTCACCCCACGCCGACCGACTCGGCGGAGCTGGTGCGGAGGCTCGCCGCCAGAGCGACGGATGGCAGCACGAGGAGCGGATCCTTCGTGCTCACCGTTCACATGTACTGGGCGCTCGAGAATGTCCGGCACCGATTGATCGCAGGAACGCGCGAGCACAGTCGGGCGCGCTGTGCCTGCATTTGAGTCGCGGAAGGAGGAGATTACCATGCTACGCGTCATGTTGTTAGCCGTGCTCGTCGGCGCCCCTGTTGTCGTAGGCCCGACACGCGCCGCCGACTCCACACCCCCCGTTCAGGAGCAGCCGACATCGCAGGCCGTCATCCGGTCACTGGCGCCCGATCCGGGGAGCGCTGTTCACTTGGCTGGGGTCGCTCTTGAGACATTTCCCGACAACAGCCAGCGATTACATATTCGGGTCCGTGCGGAGGGCCGCAGGGGGGCGTTCATCTATTACGTGATGGCGGACACGCGGGCTGGCACATATCGCGCCTTCCCACTGAACGGCCATCCCTTTCGCGACCCGGCCGTTCGCGCATATCTGGAGCGGCTCAAGGGGCGGCTCCAGCACGAAGGCGGGTGGCAGCGCTACGAACAGCTGTTGTCGCAGGCACCTGTCGCCGAAGACGAGACCACCCTCGTCGGACTGCAACGCATGGTGTTGCCCGCCGAAGAACCGCCGCCGGTGTGCACTTACTGCCCGCCAGACCGGCTTTGCAGTGGCAACGGCTTCTCGAGGGCGATCACGTGGGACCCGGCTCCGGTCGAACTCACGCGGACGGACAATACATTAGACTGGAGCCGTGATGACTCGCCCACCGGGTGCAAATGGAACGCCCGGCAATCGAAGAACTGCTGGGCCGCCTATCCGGCGCCACTGCCACCGCCGTTTAATACGCATTGGTACGTGGACTCGTGCATTCTCGGCCCGCTCTTCAAAGACGAGCTGTACGCGTCTGGAATGACGCAGGCGGCTTTTCATAACGACGATTTCGGGGACCCGACGCGGCGGACGTCGGTGATAAACAACGCGTTGACGGAGTTCAACGGTTCGACGGTCATTCACGGATACCAGTTCTACGCAACGGGTGAGGGGTACACGCTTCTCGATGCCACCGTTGCTGGTGCCCACTACAATAACTGCAGTTGACGGGTCCTTGGGAGTAGGCGTGGCAGCCGTGAGACTGTCGGGAGGTGGCGAGGTGCCAGGGGGTTTTGTCGTTCGAATGTCAGTTGGACTCCTCTGTCTTCTGAGTGTGGCGCCGATGGGGCTGAAGGGCCAAGGCGCAGGGCTCGACCGGCGCATCACCGCACCCATGCGCATCGAGGTTACGAAAGATGCGTCGAAGCCGGAGGAGGTCATCAAGTCACGAATGTCGATCCTCTCCAGAGTCGCGCGCGTCTCGACGGGATTCGAGGAAGCGCTCGATCCTCCGGTGGACTCGCGGCTGCGCGATAGCGTGGACCTGCGAGGCATGACCGTCAGGCAGGCGCTCGACACGCTGATTGCTCTGGATCCGCGGTACGAGTGGCGCGAGGTCTTCGGCGTCGTGACGATGCGGTCGAGAGCAGCCTGGGATGACTGTAACCATTTCCTGAATCGTCAGGTCGCATTCGAGCGACAGGCTTTGACCACCGCGTCTGTGAGCCGCGCGTTGTTGCACCTGATCGATCCGACTGTTCCTGAGCGTCCATCTCGTGAACCTCCGGGCCCGGCGCCGAAGCTGTTCTCGCTGGAGGTAACTAACGGAACGTTATTAGAGGTGTTCAACGTAGCCGCGACGAAGGGCCAGTTGTTCTGGTCAATCACGTACGGCGCCGAAGAATCGGAGGGTCGCTGGATAGAACTGAGTCTGGAGAGTCTGGATGGCCCGAGGGTCGGCTGGGCCGGGAGTCTGCGTCCATTAAAGGGTAGCTGCACGCGCTAGCGCTGCCCGCTGCCGGGGTGCGGTTGCGCCAATCCAGCAAGCGCACTGCCTGGGTGCAGGCGGTTCGGTTCAGGACGCAACGTAGGCGCAGGGCCGTTCGCGTTCATTCGACACCATACTTGCGAAGCCGCCGCCAAAGGGTCGACCGATTTATCCCGAGGAGCCTCGCGGTACGGGTGCGATTCCATTGATTCTCCGCGAGCGCGCTCAGGGTTCGCTTCGCCATGGTGTCACCTCGTGTTTTTTCGACACCCGGCTTGCACGCCAATGCCGAGACCACCGCATCTTCGGTAATCTCGTCTCCATCACTCATCGACGCTGCATATGCAATGACATTTCTGAGCTCACGAACGTTCCCCGGCCAAGAATGGCTTTTCAGTAAGGCGAGTGCCGCGCGGTTTATCCCAAGGACTCGCTTGCCCGTCGACCTTTCGGATTGGCCCAGAAGCAAGAAGTATTCTATGAGGGCTTCAATGTCATCTGGACGTTCACGCAGCGGGAGGATAGGCGTTCTGGCGACCGCAAGCCTGAAGTACAGATCGCGGCGGAAACGACCTCGGCCGCATTCGTCGACGAGGGAACGGTTGGTCGCCGCGACTACCCGGACGTCGATCCGTTTGCTCCGCGTATCCCCAACCCGACGGAGTTCGCCAT